>JAITWR010000172.1 GCA_031285165.1 Novosphingobium sp. | reverse complement strand
CACCCACCCATATCGGGTTTCCTTCCTCGGCCTGGGCGTGATGGGCGGGGCGATTGCCCGGCATATCGGCCAGGCCGGTCACGAACTCACGATCTACAACCGCTCGCCCGGCCGGCTGGAAAAATGGCAGGCGGCCAATCCCGGCCTCGCCGCGCGGGTGGCCACCAGCCCGGCCCGGGCCGCCCGGGACGCCGACATGGTGATCACCTGCGTCGGCAACGACGACGATCTGGCCGATGTCGTGCTCGGCCCGCAGGGTGTGTTCTCGACATTGCGGCAGGGCGGCGTTTTCGTCGATCATACCACCGTATCCGCCCGCATCGCCCGGCAGATCGCGGTCGAGGCGCGCGACCGGCAGGTCCACTGCATCGATGCCCCCATGACCGGCTCGCAGATCGGCGCCGAGAACGGCACGCTGACGCTGATGTGCGGCGGCCGGAGCGATGCGATCGAGGCGGCGCGGCCGGTGATGGAAGCCTATGCGACGCGCATCGTCCACGTCGGCAAGGCCGGCGCCGGCCAGACCACCAAGATGGCCAACCAGATCTGCATCGCCGGCATCGTCGGCGCGCTGGCCGAAGCGGTGCGCTTCGCCCAGGCATCGCATCTCGACATGGCCAAGGTCTATGAGGCGATCTCGGGCGGCGCGGCACAAAGCTGGCAGATGGACAACCGCTGGAAGACGATGGCCGGAGACGAGTTCGATTTCGGCTTCGCTATCGACTGGATGCGCAAGGATCTGGGCCTTGCCATCGACGAGGGCCGCGGCCTCGGCGTCTCGCTGCCGGTAACGGCCCTGGTCGACCAGTTCTATGCCGACCTCCAGGCGATCGGCTGCGGCCGCGAGGATACGAGCGCCCTGATCAGGCGGCTGCCGCGGAAAGGCGTGAAGTGACGGCACACCTTCGGAACGCCCTGCCCCGGCGGGGCAGAGTCGCCGGTCTTGCACTTGCAGTCGCTCTCACCGTCTCCGCCCCCGCTCGCGCCGACGTGCTGATCGACAACGTCAACGGCATGACGCTCGACCTGCAAGGCCAGGTGGAACACTTCACCGGCCTGCTCGTCGGCGACGACGGGCGGATCGAGCAAGTGCTGCAACGCTCCGACAAGCGGCCGGGCAAGGTCGATTTCAAAGTCGACGGCAAAGGCCGCGTGGTGATTCCGGGGCTGATCGATTCGCATGTCCGGCTGATGGACTTCGGCCTTTCGCTGCTGACCGGAACGCGGCCCAATGCCGAGCCGCGTCCCGAGGACCGCGATCAGGCGCTGGCCAAGGCCCAGCGGCTGCTGCTGGAGCGCGGCATCACCGCGGTCGCCGACATGGGCACGACGATCGAGGACTGGCAGACCTACCGCCGCGCCGGCGACCTGGGCACGCTGCAACTGCGCGTGATGGCCTATGCCGAAGGCGTTCCGGCGATGATCCTGATCGGCGGTCCGGGACCGACGCCCTGGCTCTATGACGACCGGCTGAGGCTGAACGGTGTGAAGCTGACGCTCGACGGCTCGCTGGCGTCACGCGGCGCGGCGCTCAAGGCGCCCTATGCCGATGCGCCAGCGGCAAAGGTCGCGCTGCACCTCAATGACACCCAGCTCAAGAACCTGACGAGCCGCGCGGCGATGGACAATTTCCAGACCGCGATCGAAGCCGCTGGCGACAGGGCGAGCGCCGCGGTGCTCGATGCGCTCGACGAAATGACCGACACCTACAAGGGTGACCGGCGCTGGCGGATCGAATATGCGGAAGTGATCGACCCGGCCGACCTGCCCCGTTTCCGCGGCAAGGGCATCGTCGTCGCGATGCCGCCGCTTCAGCAGGCGGCGGGCGCCACTGTCGCCGAAGCACGGCTCGGCCCCGCGCGGGCAGCCGGCGCCTATGCCTGGAAATCGCTCGCCGATGCCGGCGCCACTGTGGTTATGGGCTCGGGCTCAGGCGCGTCCGGCGCCCCGCCCGAGCCGTTTGCCGCCATAGCCACCGCCATCACCCGCCAGGATGCCGATGGCCTGCCTTATGGCGGCTGGCAGGCACAGGAACGCCTGACGCGCGAGGCCGCGCTTGCGGGCTGGACTGCCGCAGCGGCCTATGGCGCCTTTGCCGAGGGGCATTTCGGCCGGCTCGTCAAAGGCCAGCGTGCCGATTTCCTGCTGATCGACGGCGACCCGCTGCTGGCCACGCCCGCCGAACTGCGCGCCATGCGCGTGCTGCAAACCTGGGTGGGAGGCAAGCCGGTGTACCAGGCGAAGGACGAGGCGGGCTCGCAGTGACGAACGGGTAAGGGAGAACGCCCTTATCCGTTGACCGCCGGCTCCTGCACCGCAGCTTCTTCCTCCTGCACCGCCTTCGCCGCCTTGCGCTCGCCGAACCACATGACCAGCAGGGAACCTTCGAACAGGATCAGCATCGGAATCGCCAGCATCAGTTGCGAGACGACATCGGGCGGGGTGATCACCGCCGCGACGATGGTGATCGCCACGATCACGTAACGCCGCGCGCCGGCGAGCTGCCGCCGCGTGACGATCCCCGCGCGGTTGAGCAGCAGCAGCAGCACGGGCAGAAGGAAGCTGATGCCGAAAGCCAGGATGAACTGCATCACCAGGCTGAGATAGTCGCCCGTACCCGGCAGCGCTTCGAGCCTGAGGCCGCCGCGCTGGCCTTCGAAGCCGATGAACCACTTGAACGCGGTCGGCATGACGACGAAGTAGGCCAGCGCCGCGCCGCCGGTGAACAGCACCGGCGTTGCGATCAGGAACGGCAGGAAAGCCCGCTTTTCCCTGGCATAGAGCCCCGGTGCGACGAAGGCCCAGAGCTGGTTGGCGATGATCGGAAAGCTGACGAGGAAGGCGGCGAACAGGGCCACCTTGATCTCGACGAAAAATGCTTCGTAGAGCTTGGTATAGATCAGCCGCCCCTGCCCCGGCGGGAATGCCTGGGTCAGCGGCCGCACCAGGAAGCTGAAAATATCGTTGGCGAACCAGAGGCACACCGCAAAAGCGATGCCCATTGCCGCGATACAGCGCAAAAGCCGCGTGCGCAGCTCAAGCAGATGATCGAGCAACGGCGCCTGCGATTCATCGATATCCCTGATTTTCAGCACGATGGCACCCGGTCTATGGCAGTGGGCGGTCTATGGCGGCAAGCGGCGGCTCCGGCTGTTCCTGCCGGGCAGGTTCGGCCGGCTCATGCGGCAGCGGCAGGACCGCCTCGCCCGAAGCCTGCGGCGCCTGTGCCTGCATGATCGCCTCGTTCTGCTCGCGCCACTTGCGTTCCATTTCCTCCAGCTCGGCCTCGCGGATCATCGTTTCGATGCCCGAACGGAAATGGCCGGAGATACGGCGCATCTTCGCGATCCACTGACCCGCCAGCCGCAGCGCCCGCGGCAGATCCTTCGGCCCGATGGCGACGATCGCAACAATGACGATCAGCAACAGCTCGGACCCGCCGATGTCGAACATAGGACGCGAACCCCCGGCGGATCAGCCCGCGGGCTGGTTGGTGTCGACCACCGTATCGCCGTTCAACGTCACCTGCGGCCGGGCCGCGGGTTGCGCGGGGATTTGCGCGGGCGGCGGGGGCGCGGGCTTGTTCTCCTCGTCGGCCATGCCCTGCTTGAAGCTTTTGATGCCTTTGCCGAAATCACCCATCATTTCCGAAATGCGGCCACGGCCGAAAAGCACCAGTACCACCAGCGCCACGATGAGCAGGTGGGGAACGGACAGACCCATCATCACTCTAAACTCCTGAAACGCCGGCCGGGCGCGTGGCTCTCGCCTGCACCTTTCTCCTGCCGGTGCCTGTATCTAGGCGCTTTCGTCATCCGATACCAGCCCGTTGGCCGATTCCGCCTCTGCGGCATCCGCCGAAAAGCCCAATGCGCTCATCGCCTCGTCAACGGGATCGAGCAGGCCCGCGGCGCGCAGTTCGTCAATGCCGGGCAGATCGCGGCGCGACTGAAGGCCGAAATGGGCGAGGAAAGCCGGTGTCGTCGCATAGATCACCGGCCGTCCCGGCGCCTCGCGCCGTCCCGCGACACGCACCCAGCCGGCTTCGAGCAGCACGTCGAGCGTGCCCCTGGCGGTCTGCACGCCGCGGATCGCCTCGATCTCGGCCCGGCTGACCGGCTCGTGATAGGCGATGATCGCCAGAACCTCGGTGGCGGCGCGCGACAGGCGGCGCACTTCCTCCTTCTCGCGGCGCAGGAGATGGGCGAGGTCCGGCGCGGTATGAAACAGCCAGCGCCCGCCGCGCTCGACCAGTTGCACGCCGCGTCCCTCATAATGCCCGGCAAGATCAGCCAGCGCCGCGCGCACCGGCGCACCGCCGAGATGGGCGGAAATCGCCTCGGCGGTCATCGGTTCCCCGGCGGCGAACAGCGTCGCCTCGACCGCGCGGACGAGGTCGTCGATCTCGCTCACCTCGGCCGCCGCAGTCGCAAGGGGCCGAAAGTCTCGTCCTGCGCCAGTTCGGCCTTGCCCAGCCGCGCCAGTTCGAGCGCCGCAAGGAAGCTCGATGCCAGCGCCGAGCGCCGCAGCCGCGGTTCGGCATGCGGCGGCAGGAAGTCGCGCAGTTCCATCCAGTCGAGCGCCACGCCCAGCATCGCGGACACCCGCGCCAGTGCGCTGTCGAGCGTCATCACCATGCGGTCGCGCACCATATGCACGACGGGTGCGGTGCGCGCCTTGACCTGGCCATAGGCCTGGATCAGATCGAACCATTCGCACCGCCAGGCGTTCCGGCGATCGATGCGCAGCCCCTCGGGCGCGCCGCGCACGAAAATGTCGCGTCCCAGCCGGTCGCGCGCCATCAGCCGCGCCGCCGCCTCGCGCATCGCGCCCAGCCGTTGCAGGCGCAGTTGCAGGCGCAGCGCCAGCTCCTCGGGACTCGGCTCCTCCTGCTCCTCTTTGGGCAGGAGCAGCGCCGACTTGAGATAGGCGAGCCAGGCGGCCATCACGAGGTAGTCGGCCGCCAGTTCCAGCCGCAGCGCCCCGGCGCGGTCGATATAGGCGAGGTAC
Source organism: Novosphingobium sp. (assembly GCA_031285165.1). GTDB lineage: Bacteria > Pseudomonadota > Alphaproteobacteria > Sphingomonadales > Sphingomonadaceae > Novosphingobium. The sequence continues at coordinate 1,414 of JAITWR010000172.1, read as the reverse complement.
TGGTCGACCAGTTCGAGAATCGAGATGCGGCGCAAGTCCACCTTCTGCCGCCGCGCGAGGTCGAGCAGCAGGTCGAGCGGCCCTTCCCAGCCGTCGAGTTCGAGATAGAGCGCCCTGTCCTCATCGGACGGCAAGGCGGCACTGCCATCCCCGCCCTCACTCATGTCCGCGCCCCGGCGAGCGCGAGCAGCGCGTCGCGTTCGGCCAGCAGCGCGCCCTGGATGGCGATGTCGCCTTTCCCCGGATCGGTCGCCACCAGCGCCCGCACCAGCCGCCCGGCGGTGGCCGCGGACATCGCCGGCAGCGCCCCGGCAATGCCGATCATGTCCTCCATCTTCCCCCAGCAATTGAGCGCGATGTCGCAGCCGGCCGCGATCGCCCGCGCCGCGCGATCGGGCACGCTGCCCGCCAGCGCTGCCATGTCGAGATCGTCGGTCAGCAGCAGGCCGGAGAAGCCGATGCGCTTGCGGATCACCTGCTCGATCACGAAAGGCGATTGCGTTGCCGGGTTTTCAGCATCCCAGGCGGTGAAGCGGATGTGCCCGGTCATCGCGATTGGCGCCCCGGCCAGCGCGCGGAACGGGCGGAGATCGGTTTCCAGGTCGGCATCGCCGGCGGTGACGGTGGGCAGTTCCTTGTGGCTGTCGGCACCGGCGCGGCCGTGGCCGGGCATGTGCTTGACCACGCCTGCCACGCCCGCCGCGGCCAGCCCGTCAAGCACCACGCGGCCGAGCGCGGCGACGCGCATGGGCTCGCTGCCCAGCGCGCGGTCGCCGATCACGTCATGCGCGCCCGGCTGGCGGACATCGAGCAAGGGCGTGCAATCGATCGAGATGCCCGCTTCGGCAAGGTCGAGCCCGAGCGCCCGGGCATTGAGCCGGGCAGCCTCGATCGCGCTGGCCGGGGCCAGATCGTAAAGCCGGTCGAACGCTTCGCCGGCGGGCCAGGCGCGCCATTCGGGCGGCTTCATCCGCGCCACCCGGCCGCCTTCCTGGTCGATGCAGATGAACGTCCTGTCGCGCCCGTGGATCGCACGCAGCGAATCGGTCAGCCTGCGCAGTTGCGTGCGGTCGGCGATATTGCGGCCGAACAGGATATAGCCCGCCGGGTCCGCATCGCGGAAGAAGGCACGCTCGTCGGCAGAGAGCGTCAGCCCGGCAAGGCCGAAAATCGCGGGTGTCATCGCCGGAAAATCGCAATTCGCCGCGATTCTCGCAAGTTTGCGGCCGGCGAGGAGTGTGGATTAGTCGCGCGGGGGGCCGCTTTGGTTCTTGACCTGGCAGGCCAGCCCGGCCGCTTTCAGCCTGGCGCACAGCGCCTGTGCGGCTGCGGCATCGCCGGGCACCGCTTGCAAACGATAGACCGTGCCGATGTCCGCCCGGCCTTCGATCACGCGATGGCGCAGCCCCGCCAG
>JAITWR010000056.1 GCA_031285165.1 Novosphingobium sp. | reverse complement strand
AGGCCCCCGCCTTCGCGGGGGCGCAGCCCAAAGCGCGGCCCCTTATTTCGGACGCTTGGCGCCGTACTTCGAACGCGACTGCTTGCGATCCTTGACGCCCTGGGTGTCGAGCACGCCGCGCAGCACATGATAGCGCACGCCCGGAAGGTCGCGCACACGGCCGCCGCGGATCAGCACCACCGAGTGTTCCTGCAAGTTGTGGCCTTCGCCGGGAATGTAGGAAATGACCTCGCGCTGGTTGGTCAGGCGGATCTTGGCCACCTTGCGAAGCGCCGAGTTCGGCTTCTTCGGCGTCGTCGTGTAAACGCGGGTGCAGACGCCGCGCTTCTGCGGGTTCTGCTCCATCGCAGGAACCTTGGACTTGGCCTTCTGCGGCTCGCGACCCTTGCGGATCAACTGGTTGATCGTCGGCATGAAGTGCTCTTCACCTTGCTTTGTCGGTCGCCCCTTCCGGGCGGGAAACCTCTTTCCGCTGCCCCTGAAGGGTTTCCGTTGCCGGAACGGCGGAATTGCCGCTCCGAATGTAACGTTCCAGAACCGGGTGAAGAAAACTGCATCACGCATACGCACCCGCCCCGCCAGGGGCCGGCAATTCGCACGACGTGAGCCGAAAAACCCTCCACCCGGCCGAACCGCCGGGTTACTTTGACGGTTTACACAGGAAACGCCGTCTCCCGCATGCACCGGCAATGTTCAGCTCTATGTCCGGGGCCGGACACGACCGCCCCCGGAAGCGCGCGCCTGTAGCGGGAATGGGAAATCGGGTCAAGGCCCATGGACCAGCCCGGCCGTATCAGCGCAGGCTCACCACGTTGTCCGATATGCGCAGGTCGCGGCGGCCGTCGTAGAGGCTCGACATCGGCTCGTCCGAGACTTCAACAGCCCCGCCCTGGCCGAAGCCGTTGAAGCCGGTGCGCATGGCCGCACCATAAGCGCCGAGCATGCCGATCTCGATATAGTCCCCCGCCCGGACATCCGCCGGCAGCAGGAACGGGCCTTCCATGAAATCGGCATCGTCGCAGGTCGGGCCGTAGAAGGAAAAGCCCTCCTCCGCCTCGCCGCGGCTTTCGCTCAGGCAGCGCACCGGGAAACGCCAGCCCAGATGCGCCGCGTCGAACAGCGCGCCATAGCCACCGTCGTTGATGTAGAGTTCCTTGCCGCGGCGCTTCTCGACACGCACGACCAGCGAGTTGTACTCGGCGCACAGCGCCCGGCCCGGCTCGCACCACAGCTCCGACGAATAGGAGACCGGGAGCGATTCCGCAGCGCGGTGGATCGAGGCGAAGTAATCCTCAAGCGGCGGCGGCTCCATGCCCGGATAGGACGAAGGGAAACCTCCGCCGACATCGATGATATCGACCGTGACCGAAGCATCGACGATCGCCGCGCGCACGCGCTCAAGCGCCTGGACATAAGCGAAAGGCGTCATCGCCTGACTGCCGACGTGAAAGCAGATACCGAGCCAGTCGGCGACCTGGCGAGTCGCCTGGAGCAGCGGTGCCGCATCGGCGAGGTCGATGCCAAACTTCGAAGCAAGGCTCAGTTCCGAATATTCGGACGAGACGCGCAGACGCACGCAGAGGCGCAGGTCGCTCGCCGGCGTACCGTCGCCGTGCGCGGTCGCCTCGACGATCTTCGCCAGTTCCTCGTGCGAATCCAGGCTGAACGTGCGCACGCCATGGAGCTTGTAGGCCTCGGCGATCGCGGCCATGGGCTTGACCGGGTGCATGAAGCACAGCTCGGCCTCGGGCAGCGTTGCGCGGACCAGCCGGACTTCAGCGATCGAGGCGACATCGAAATGAGTCACGCCGGCATCCCACAGCACCCGCAACAGTTCGGGCGAAGGATTCGCCTTGACCGCATAGAGCGACTTGCCCGGAAACTTCTCGATGAAGAAACGGGCAGCACGCACCGCGGCATGCGGGCGGTTCAGGATTACCGGTTCGTCAGGCGCAAAAACGCGCGCTACAGCCGATGCGTCTTGATGGATGTGCAACTCAAGGGACCCCCAAACGGATAGTGGAACAAGGCAGCCTTGCGGTTTGGAAGTCCCCATGGGGCTGCGGGGGGTCGATATAGGGGCGCGACCCTGAACTGCAAGCGAAATCGGCCCCCTGTTTTTACAAAAACAGCATATCGCAAGGCACGGGCAGCCTCGTCCGTCGAACCTGCGGCATGCACTTGAAAATCGTGCTGCAAACCAGTGCCGCAAGCCGTCCCCGGCGAGAGTGCATTGCGGCGAATCGCGGCAGCTTCACGGTGGCGGAAATCGATCGATTCTTGCGACTCGGGCCGACCGCAGCGGCCAGTCACCGGCGGCGTCATTGCCGGGGGATGATCACCGTTCAACTCAGCCGGTCGCGGAAATCCCCGTAATCGAAGCGACGGACGCATTCGAGCTGGTCGGTTTCGCTGTCCCACAGCCAGATTGAGGGCAACGGCACGCCGTTGAAAGTCGTGGTCTTGACCATCGAATAGTGGGCCTGGTCGAGAAAGGCGAAGCGCAGGCCCGGCTCGGCGGGCACCGGCAGGCGATAGTCGCCGATCACATCGCCCGCGAGGCAGGAGGGGCCGCCGAACCGCACCACGTCATCACCCGCGTCATCCAGGCCGACCTCGATCGGCAGTTCGCCCAGCATCGCCGGGCGATAGGGCGCCTCGAGCACGTCGGGCATGTGGCAGGTCGCGGAAATGTCGGTGATCGCAAGGTTGATGCCGTTCCAGCCGGTGTCGAGCACGGTGCCGACGAGAATGCCCGCATCAAGCGCCACCGCCTCACCGGGCTCCATGTAGATCTCGGCCCCGGTGTCTTCCCGCATGTCCCGCAGGAACGCGATCAGTTCCTCGCGCTGGTAGTCGGCGCGAGTGATGTGGTGGCCGCCGCCGAGATTGATCCACTTGAACCGGCCGAAATGCGGCTCGAGATAGTCGAAGGCCGCGTCCCAGGTGCGGCGCAGCGGCTCCAGATCCTGCTCGCACAGGGTGTGCATGTGGATGCCGTCGACCATCGCGACATGCTCCCCGGTCAGCCGGTCGATCGGGAAGCCGAGGCGCGAATGCGCCGCGCAGGGATCGTAGCGCGGAACTTCACCTTCGGCATGCAGGGGATTGACCCGCAGGCCGATGTCGAAATCGTCCCCGCGGCTGCGCGCAGCCTCGATGATCGGCCGGAAGCGTTCGATCTGGCCCGGCGAGTTGAAAATCAGGTGATCCGACAGGCGGCAGATCTCGGGCAGATCCTCGGCCTTGTAGGCAGCGCAATAGGTCGCGATCTCGCCGTCGTAGAACTCACCGGCAAGGCGCGCTTCCCACAGGCCCGAAGTGCAGACACCGTCGAGATACTCGCCGATCAGCGGCGCCACCTTCCACATCGAAAACGCCTTGAGCGCGGCCAGCATCCTGATCCCCGCCGCGTCGCGCACCCCGGCAAGCACGCGCAAATTGTCGCGCAGTTTCGCCGCATCGACAACGAAAGCCGGGCTGTCGACCCGGTGGAGGTCGAAATGGGCGAAGGCGCCCGGATCGCCGGCTCTGGTTTCCATGCTATCTCCTGCTGCACCCGCGCCCCCGCGAAAGCGGGGGCGCGGAGATTCAAAACTCCAGCGGCCCGGCCAGTTCCCTGACCTGCCAGGGCAGCCCCTGCGTGTTCAGCATGTCCATGAAGGGATCGGGGTCGAACTGCTCCATGTTGAACACCCCTTCCCCGCGCCAGGCGCCGGTCAGCATCATCGCCGCGCCGATCATCGCCGGCACGCCGGTAGTGTAGCTGACCGCCTGGTTGCCGGTTTCGTGATAGGCGTCCTCGTGGTCGCAGATATTATAGATGTAGAAGGTCTTCTCGCCCGAACCGTCCATCGCTTCTCCGGTGGCGATATCGCCGATGTTGGTCTTGCCGTGAGTCGTCGGTCCCAGCGAGGCGGGCTCGGGCAGCACCGCCTTGAGAAACTGCAACGGAATGATCTCCTGCCCGTTGTAGATCACCGGATCAATCCGCGTCATGCCGACGTTCTGCAACACGGTCAGGTGCTGGATATAGGCATCGCCGAAAGTCATCCAGAACCGCGCGCGCTCCAGCTCGGGGACGAACCGGGCGAGGCTTTCCAGTTCCTCGTGGTACATCAGGTACATATTCTTCGGGCCGACGCCCTCGAAGTCGAAGCTCTCGCGGATCGTCATCGCCGGAGTCTCGACCCACTGGCCATTGGCCCAGTGGCGTGCCGGCGCGGTGACTTCGCGGATATTGATCTCGGGATTGAAATTCGTGGCGAAGTGCTGGCCATGGTCGCCGCCGTTGCAATCGAGGATATCGAGCGTGCGGATGGTCTTCAGCTTGTGCTTCTTCAGCCACATGGCGAAAACGCTGGTCACACCCGGATCGAAGCCCGAGCCGAGCAGCGCCATCAGCCCGGCTTCCCTGAAGCGGTCGTGATAGGCCCACTGCCAGTGGTATTCGAACCTGGCAACGTCCCTGGGCTCATAGTTCGCCGTGTCGAGATAGTCGACGCCTGCGGCCAGGCAGGCGTCCATGATCGTCAGATCCTGGTAGGGCAGCGCCAGATTGACCACGAGCCTGGGGCCGATCCGCCGGATCAGCGCGGTCAGCGCCGGCACGTCCTC
>JAITWR010000106.1 GCA_031285165.1 Novosphingobium sp. | reverse complement strand
AGGAATGCGGGTTCGTCTCCCATGTGGGCACCAGGGCTTTCGCAAAACGGCTGAACGGCAAGAAGGCGGACCTCATCGCCCGCATGCTCAATGTCATCGGCTTCGACTGGGCCGGGCGCTTGCCGGGCTGCATGACGCTCGATGGCACTTACGGCCCGCCTCCCGCAAGCGCGAAGTAGCCGGATCGCCCCTGGCGGGTGCCCACCAAACACCAACCGGATCGGCAGCACCAGCGGCGTCAGGCCGGCCGGACCGCTGCGCCCGCACCTCTCATCCTGCCCTTTGGAGATTCCCATGTCTGCTCACGCCAACCTCTCCGCCAATAATGACAACCAGACTGGCCCAGCCCAACCGTACCGCGCCGAGCCGTACCGCCCGATGCCTGCTTATTGCGACCCGGCAAACGAGAAACGCGGCGACAAATATGAAGCCACCCGGACACTTGGCCCGGCCGAAATCTCGAAGCGCATCCGGGCCGACATCAAGGCCGCGCGTGAGGCCGGCACGATCCCGGCAGGCGTCAAGACCTCGGTCCGGCTCGACACCTATTCGGGGGGCTGGGCGATCGACGTCAAGATCACCGCCCTGCCGGAGGGGTTTGCGGTCCTGTCGGAAAAATACGCTTCGTGGGTCAAGCAGTTCGGTGAGCATCGCCTGCCACCCATGGCCCATGCGGACACCTGCAGCGACGAGGTTCGGGCGCTGACCACGACCCTCCAGGAGATTGTCGGCGACTACAACCGGGATAATTCCGACGCCATGTCGGACTATTACGACTGCCGGTTTCATGGCTCGGTTGGCGTCGATTACGACCTGTCCCGAAATCTGCGCGCCGCCGAGATCGCAGCGTCTCCTGGCAAATACTGGGCAGACGATAGCTGACCCCGCGCCGCTGGCGATCACAGGCCCAGATCCGGCGACAATCTCCCGACACACCCGCACAAGGAAACTGCCCATGCTTATCACTGCCCTGATGCCTTTGCTCGAACGCTACGCGCTCGGTTTCGATCTCATTGCCGGCACCGACGGCAGCGTTACGCTGACCATCATCCCCCGCAAGGCCGAGGGCAGTGCCCATTCTCCCGAAACCGCCGAGATCCGGCCGATCTCGATCACGGCCAGCGCCGTGGAAATCGATGCCGAACTCGGCCGCGGGATGGAGGGCGCACTTGGGCAACTGATCACTGCGCGCAAGGCGCTCGGGGACCAGATCGCCGAGCAGAAACAGGCCGCCGAGGAGGCGCGGACCGCGGCGGCGCTGGCGGCCAAGGCCAAATCGGCAGCGGTGACGAAATCGGCCGCGCCCGCCGAACCCGCAAAAACACCTGCCTCCAGCGCCCCGCCGGCTGCCGCCAAGGCGGACGAGCCGGCCAGCCTGTGGTGAGCGGCCCGGTGCGGCTCCATCGCCGGCAGGTCCGGGTCAAGCGCCACCAGCCCTTTGAACAAGGAGCCCGTCATGTATCCGGCACTCTATAAGCTCGACCCGGTCGGCCGTATCCGCTTCTGGCGAATGGAGCGCGGCGGCACCCGTTACCGCACCATCTCCGGGCGCCATCCCGAAGGCTCATACGACGTCATCGTCTCGGGGTGGACGCCGGCCCTGCCGGTTGGCGGGCGCACCGCCGAACAGCAGGCCGCGCTCGATATCGAAGAGCGTTACGATCACCAGTTGCAGCGCGGATACCACGCTTCGCCCGACAGCCTCGCCGATTCCGATGTCCGCAAGACCAGTGTCGGCGAGGCCGATCGGGACATGATCGATCCGCGCCGGACCCGGCCCGAATTGCATGCAGAACAAGGCTCATAACGAGGCCGTGCGACCCACGCGGGAACCCGGCCGCAGCGTACTTTCCCTTGCCCATCCACCAATCAGCAGGAGATTTCCCAATGCAAGTGACCCATCTCAGGCATGTCTATCGCTATGACGGCATCGACCTGCCGGTGCCGCCCCATCTCGTGGATGATCTCCAGGGGCTGCGCGCCTATCACGCGACGCTCTACCCGGCGATCCTCAACGCCGAGATGGTCGACGCCGGCGTGACCGGCGATGTGCGCGTTACCGAATATCGCCGCGCTGTCGGAACCAAGGGATAACCCATGGCCCGCCGTCAGGACGCCGCCATCCCCGCCGCACCGCGCCGCACGCTCACAGAATGGATCGGGCTCGACGATGACAATGACAGCTTTACCCGGCCATCCTGCACCGTACAGGTTGCAGCGCTCCACGCCCGGATCACTTCCGGGCCGCAAGACCGGCCGGCCGATGCCGACGAGCCGCTTCAGCCGCCCGCAGCCTTGCAGCTTCCGCCCCTCGGCTGACCTCGCCGGCCGGCCGGTTGCAATTTTACCAGATGTCCCGACGTGCTTCGACGAGCCGCTGGCCGAGCATCACAAGCTGATCGGCCGCTGGGTGGCCTCGCGCGAGACGTCCGCCCGGCGCTATGCCCGCCCCGAAGTGCGTGCCCGCATCGAGCAGGTCTTCGATACCGCGGTCATGGAGGTTCTGGAACCCATCGACCTCGCGGACTTCACCGTCGCCGTGCTCCACAGCGAGGAAGAGGGGCCGCCGGCCATCGCACTCGTCTGCCGGGACATGGGGCAGATCGACCTGGGCTGGATCGGTGCCGACGACGTTCCCGTTGCCTGGAGCGCTGCCGCCTACACGGCGCTCGAACTGACGCTGGGCCGCGTCCTGCCGGCGTTCACTTACGCGGAATTCTTCGAGGAGTTCGCAGTCTGTCACTGGGAGGGCGAGACCGACGACGAAGCGGCGCGCCAGTGTCTTGTCGACTATCACGGCATGGACCCCGACGATGTCGACAATCTCACTTTGCC
>JAITWR010000021.1 GCA_031285165.1 Novosphingobium sp. | reverse complement strand
GCCCGGTAGCTCGTCAGGCTCATAACCTGAAGGTCGCAGGTTCAAATCCTGCCCCCGCAACCAACTCAATACACAACAACACGCAAACAGGCCCGCAAGCGCCGCCGACGCAACAGCCGTAGCCCCATACCCCTTCCACATGACGATCAAGGGCAGCCGGCCGGCCGGCTCGGGTGTGTTGCAGGTGAGCGCGGCCCGGGGGGATCGGCGAGTGGCGGAAGAACGGGCAGGCTGGTCGTCTTCGCCCATTGGCGCTATCAGGGTGATCGAGTGCTGAATGAAGCAAGCGGGGAGGAAATACGTTGCGTTACGGGACATGGATTGCCTGCCTGCTGGGCGGCGCGGCGTTGCTCCCGGCAGCGGGTTCGGCGGCCCCGGCCGCTCCCGGCCGTGTATCGATGCGCGCATTTCCGAACGAAAGCGCGCTGCACCGCTTCCTGAAGGCGAGTGCGGAGGCGGATACCCATTATCCGCTTCCACCGGCGCAACTTCTTTCGGCCCCGCCTGTGCCCGCAGCAATGGCGTCAGAGGCATCGGCTCCTCCGGTTCAGGCTCCCGATCCCTCCGGCATCACCAACGTTCAGACGCAGGGCGTTGACGAGGGTGGCATCGTCAAGGTCCATGGCACTCACCTCGTGGTCTTGCGCCGGGGACGGCTGTTCACCATCGACACGAGCGGCGGCGATCTGCGTCCCGTTGCGGCGGTCGATGCCTTTGCAGGCAAGGGCGGCGGTGCGGCGTGGTACGACGAAATGCTGGTCAGCGGCGATCTCGTCATCGTCATCGGCTATAACTATGGCCGCCAGGGCACCGAGGTAAACCGTTTCCGGATCGATGATGCCGGAACGCTCACTTTCGTCGATACCCATCACTTGCGCTCGGAGGATTATTATTCCTCGGAAAATTATGCGTCACGGCTGATCGGCACGCGCCTGATCGTCTATTCGCCGCGCCCCTTCCGCTATCGGGAGAAAGACCGCCGGGATTTCGAGGAGGCCCTGCCCGGTGTCCGGCGGTGGTCGGGTGATGATAACGCGGCCTTCACGCCCCTGGCGACACCGCGCCGGGTCTATGCGGCGCAAATGCTGCTGGGCAGCCCGCAGCGCGCCAATGTGAATACGGCGCACACCGTCACCGACTGCGATCTTGCCAGGGCCGATCTCGATTGCCGCGCGACCGTGGTGCTGGGTTCGGATTCCCGCAATTTCTATGTCTCGGGCAATGCGGTCTATGTCTGGACCGCCGATGCCCTGAGAACCGGCAATGCCCGGGAAAAGGACAAGGCGATCCTCTACCGCATTCCGCTCGACGGCCGGCCGCCACAGGCGATCGGCGCTTACGGCAGCCCGATCGATCAATTCAGCTTCCTCGAACGCGATGGCCGGCTGAACGTGCTGGTCGAGGAAGGAGGCAGCGGCGAGGGCATGTGGCGTTCAACCCTTCCCGGCAATGGCCTTGCCCTGCTGCGATTGCCGCTACGCTGGATGGGACGCGGCGACCGTATGGTGCCTGCCAGCGCCTGGCAGATGCTGCCGCATGGCGATGACAACCAAGGCTACGTGCAGAACCGTTTTGTCGGTGACACGCTGCTCTACGGCTACACGCCCTATTCCTGGAAGCGGGAGAAATTCACCGGCGCCAATCTCCATGCCGTCAGCATAGGCTCGCGGGCGGTAACCGCGATCGCCACGGATGCCGGCGTTACCCGCATCGATGCGATGGGGCGTGACGCCATCGTGATCGGCAATGTCGCAGGCCAGGGGCTTGCCTTCGACGCCATAGACCTCAGCGGCACTCCCCGGCGACAGGACCGCTACATCCTGCCCGCCGCGCGAGAGGGCGAGAACCGCAGCCACGCCTTTTTCTACCGCCCGGACAATGCCGATGGCACCAGCGGGATACTGGGCCTGCCCGTCGCAACCGCGCTGACCCGGCCCGAAGCCCGCTTCCTGGGTTCGGGTTCGGCGATATTCTTTCTCAATCGCGACGACCGCCGCCTGTCACCGGCCGGGCAACTGGATGCCGACGAGCGCGGGGCGGTGCAGGACAATTGCCTTGCCTCCTGCACCGACTGGTACGGCAACGCCCGGCCGATCTTCCTTGGCGATCGGATCATTGCGCTGATGGGCTACGAACTGGTCGAGGGCCGGCGCGAGAACGGGCAAATCCGTGAGGTCCGGCGTATCAACTTCGCACCGGCAGCCAGGTGATCGCCATGCCCGATGTGATTTGAGATTCGGGGCGCTAACCTCTCAGCACCCCGCCCAGTTTCGCGGCCGCGGCGGTGATTTTTTCGGCGATGGCTTTCAGATCCGCCTCGCCATAGCTTTTCTCGCCGGGCTGGAGCGTTACCTCGATGGCAAGCGATTTGCGGCCTTCGGGCACGCCTTCCCCGCGGAAGTCGTCGAACAGCCGCGCGGCGACGATATTCGCCTTGTCCGCGCCCCGCGTCACGCGCAGCAGGTCGCTGGCGGGCAGGTCGGCGGGCACCAGGAAGGCGAAGTCGCGTGTCACCGCTTGCAATGCCGGCGGCGCGTAATGCGGGCGGGCGAAGCCGGTCGTGCCTTTCCGGCCCGGAACCGCATCGAGAAACAGCTCGGCAACGGCCACCGGCACGCCGATGTCGAATTGCCTGAGCGTTGCCGGGTGGAGCATGCCGAAGCGCGCGAGCACCGTCTTCGGCCCCAGCCGCAGCGTTGCCGACTGGCCGGGATGGAACTGCGGCCCGGCCTCTCCCATCACTTGCAGGCTGTCGACCGGCGCCCCGGCTTCGCCGAGCAGCGCCAGCGCTTCGGCCTTGGCATCGTAGGCGTCGAAGCCGGCCGCCTTGCCCGTCGCCCAGCCGCGCGGAGCCTTCTCGCCGGCAAGCACCACGGCAAGTGAAAGCCGTTCGTCGCTGGCGCCGTCATTGCCGCGCAGATAGCGGCGGCCGATCTCGAACAGGCGCAGGCCCGCCGCGCCGCGGTCGAGGTTGCGCCGCGTTGCGGCGAGCAGGCCCGGCAGCAGCGAGGGGCGCATCGCCTTCATGTCCTCGCTGATCGGGTTGGCCAGCACCCACAGCCCGCCGTTCCCCCGATCATCCTGAGCTTGTCGAAGGGTGAAGGCATCGGCGTCGGGTTCGGGCAGGAAGGACCAGGTCACGGCCTCGTGCGCGCCCCTTGCAGCCGCGGCGCGGCGCAGGCGGCGCTCGAGCTTCTGCATGGGCGTCGCGGTCGGCCGCGCCACGCCGTCCGCGCGCGGCAGGGCCACGCTTGCGATATTGTCGAGGCCGTGGATGCGGATGACTTCCTCGACGATGTCGGGGGCGCCGTCGATGTCGGGCCGCCAGCCGGGAGCGGTGACGTTCCATTGCCCGCTTTCCCCGCTTCCGCTCAAGACCACGCCGAAGCCGAGGCTTTCGAGGATCGCGCGCTGCTGTGCGGGCGCAATCGCCACACCGCCGAGCCTGCCGGCCAGCGCGGGCGCGTAATGCACGACGCCGGCGCCTGAAGGCGGGGTGCCGGCGCGGATCACTTCGGACGCCTCGCCGCCGCAGATCTCGAGAATCAGCGCGGTCAGCAGGTCGAGCCCGGTGTCGAGGAACTGCGGGTCCACTCCGCGCTCGAAGCGCTGGCGCGCGTCGGAAGTGAGATTCAGCGCGCGGCCGGTGGCGGCGATGCGCTGCGGATCGAAATAGGCGATCTCCAGCAGCACGTCGCGGGTGCTCTCCGAACAGCCCGAATGCTCGCCCCCCATGATGCCGGCGATGTCGTGAACGCCCGTCTCGTCGGCGATCACGGTCATCGTGGGGTCGAGCGGGTAGTGCTTGCCGTTGAGCGCGGTGACGCTTTCGCCGTCCTGCGCGCGCCGCGCCACGACAGCCCCGGTCAGGCGGGCACGGTCATAGGCATGGGCCGGGCGGCCATATGTCAGCATCACGTAGTTGGTGATATCGACCAGGGCCGAAATCGGCCGCTGGCCCGCGCTTTTGAGCCGGGCTTGCAGCCAGTCGGGCGAGGGGCCGTTGCTTACCCCGGCGATCGTGCGGCCGTAGAAGGCGGGGCAGCCTTCGGCGTCTTCGGTGCGAATCTCCACCGGCGAGGCGAATGTTCCGGCGACCGGCGCGACCGCGATTGGCTTCAGCCTGCCCAGCCCCGCCGCGGCAAGGTCGCGCGCGATGCCGTAAACGCCCATGCAGTCGGGCCGGTTGGGCGTGATTGCCACGTCGAACACCGGATCGGCGCCGTGGTAATCGGCGAAGGCCCGGCCGATCGGCGCGTCGGCGGGCAGTTCGATGATGCCGTCGTGGTCATCGCCCAGCTCAAGCTCGCGGGTCGAGCACATCATGCCGTTCGATTCGACACCGCGCACCGCGGCGACTTTCAGCGCCATGCCATTGGCCGGCACGACTGCGCCCGGCAGGCCGAGCACGCCGACAAGGCCCGCGCGCGCATTGGGTGCACCGCACACGACCTGGAGCGGCCGGCCCCCGTTGATGTCCGTGCCGGCATCCACTGTCAGCACTTGCAGCTTGTCCGCATTGGGATGGCGCTCGGCGGTCAGCACTCTGGCGATGCGGAAACCGGCGAGCCTGGCCGCGGGATCCTCGATGCCTTCGACCTCGAGGCCGATGGCATTGAGCCTGACGGCGATGTCCTCGACCGAAGCACTCGTGTCGAGGTGGTCCTTGAGCCAGGAGAGCGAGAATTTCATGCGTTTGCTCCCCTCAAGCCGCAGTGCCCACGCCGCCCGACAGGGTCGGCATGTCGAGCGCGGCGAAGCCATAGTGCGACAGCCAGCGGCCATCGCCGTCGAAGAAGGCGCGCAAGTCGTCCATGCCGTATTTCAGCATGGCCAGCCGGTCGACGCCGGTGCCGAAAGCGAAGCCCTGCCATTCGTCGGGATCGAGCCCGCCAGCCGCGATCACGCGCCGGTTGACCATGCCGCTGCCCAGCACTTCCATCCAGCCTTCCGCTCCGCCGACGACGCGCTTGCCGTTGACCAGCGTGTAGCCGACATCGACTTCGACCGAAGGCTCGGTGAAAGGGAAATAGCTGGGACGCAGCCGCAGGACGATGTCCTCGCGCTCGAAGAAAGCCTTGAGGAAAGTTTCGAGCGTCCACTTGAGATGGCCGAGGTGGATGTCGCGGTCGATCACCAGACCTTCGATCTGGTGGAACATCGGCGTATGCGTGGCATCGCTGTCCGAGCGATAGACGCGGCCCGGAGCGATGATGCGCAAGGGCGCGCCTGCCGGATGCTCTTTCGTGACGCCGAGCATCGCGCGGATCTGCACCGGCGAGGTGTGCGTGCGCAGCAGCATCTCGCGCCCCTGCGCGTTACGATCGGGGAAATAGAACGTGTCGTGCATCGCGCGCGCGGGATGGCTTTCGGGCATGTTGAGCGCGGTGAAATTGTGCCAGTCGTCCTCGATCTCGGGGCCGGTGGCAACGGCGAAGCCCATGTCGGCGAAGATTTCGGCCAGTTCGTCCATCACTTGCGAGATCGGATGGACCGATCCGCGCGGGCGCTCCGGCGCGGGCAGCGACAGGTCGATCCGTTCGGCGGCCAGCCGGGCCTCGATCGCGGCGCTTTCGAGCGCGGCCTTGCGCGCGGCAAGGGCATCATTGGCCTGGCGCTGATAGCCGTTGAAAAGCGGGCCGAAGGTTTTCCGATCTTCGGGGCTCATCGTGCCGAGCTGTTTCATCAGGGCGGAAATATCGCCGGACTTGCCCAGATGCCTGATGCGCAGGCTTTCCAGTTCGTCCAGCGTTCCGGCGTGATCGATCGCCCGAATGATCTGGTTAATATCAACCACCGTTTACCTCTGTTCGTCATTCCCGCCCTGGCGGGGAAACCCCGGACGCTGCCGTCTCGCGCCCGTCCCTATCCGATCCGAATCGTCCCGCCAACAGGGGCGGCGCCGTTCCATCTGCCGATTCCGGCCGCAGTCCGTTTCGCGCAGTGCCCGCACCGCCCTTCCCGCCCGGCGATACGATAGGCTTCGGGGAGTGCGGGCGGGGGGTGTGAAGCTATGCCCGGCGCTGGAAGATCATCGTCCCGACGGCCTTGTCCGGTTCGTCGTGCAGGCAATCGAAGTCGTCCGCCAGCAAGCGCCTGACGGTTTCGGCGTCCTGGCGGCTGTGGAATTCCAGCATCACCGCGTTCACCCCGGCAAGATCCATGTGGCTGAGGATTTCCGCTTCCGAACCCTCGGTATGGATCTTGACCAGATCGCAGGGCGGCAGGTCGCGGGCGGCCACGCAGTCGACCGTGATCCGGTTGATCGTCTGCCGCTCGCCTTTGTCGAAGCCGCCGGTGACGAAGATATCGCCCAGGAACATATCCTGGGGGCCGGCCTCGGCGCGCACCGCATGCGGGACGATTTCGGCCCAGGCGGGATCGAGGTTGCCGCGCAGCGAAGCCAGGTTCGACGGCAGCGGCTCATAGGCGATCACTTTTGCTTCCGGCCATTCCTGATGGGCTCGCCGGCTGAAAGCGCCGATATTGGCGCCGATGTCGAGGATCACTTTCGGCGTGGTGCGCAAAGGCACGGCAAAGAAAGCCTCCACCTCGCGGGCCAGCCAGTCCGGCACGCCGATCGGGTCGACGGCGCGCAGCCGCCGTCCCGATGGTTTCATGGGGACCGAAACCGTGGGCGTGTCGGACTGCGATGCGCGGGCGCCCGTTTTCGGGATGGCCGCTTTCCAGAGCGCTGTGATCCGTTCGCCGAGGATCTGCGGGCGTCCCTTGAAAATCAGCTTCTGCACGGCTTTCGGCCCGGCGAACTGCCTGGCCAGTGCGAGGCGTTCCTCCCTGTCGTGGATGAGGCGCAGCGCTGCCGTCTTGTAATCCTCCCGCGTTCTGGCGGTCATCCATTGCGGGAGGCCCAGCCGGCCGAACATCCCTTCGTCGATATGTTCGTGCACTTCCGGCCCGGTCTTGTTGACGCCGACCAGCCCCGCCCACACCGTATCGACGATGCCATTGGTGTTGCCGAACGGAAACGGGTTGAGGAACAGATCGCAGTCGGCGATGATCTGCATATAGCGGTCGTAGTTCTGGTGCTGGTGGACGACGGCTTCCCTGCCGACCAACTGGTGAATGATATTGCGCACCTGGGGGTAGGTCAGGCCGCTTGCCTGGCCGATCAGGAAATGGAACTCCACCGGAACGCGGGCTTCGCGCACGATCTGGCCGCATGTTTCAAGGAAGCCGGGATTGAGCTTGATGATCGTCGCCGCCACCGCCACGCGCACGGTGTCGGGTCTTGCCGGCGGCGGCAGGAGGCCGCGAGTGAGCTGCATTTCGAGCATTGCCGTCGGCGGCCGGTAGGGCATCCCGTCTTTCGGCAGCTTCAGGAGCTTTTCGCTGAAGCAGGAATCCTCACCGACATAGTCCTCCTCGACGACGACATAGTCCATGGCGTGACCGTGGCTGGTGGCCGGGTGGCCCAGCGCCATCATTTGCAGCGGCGCGACCCGCAGGTTGGCGAGGATCATGGTCGAGGGGAACATGCCCAGGCTCGGCATGTACATGACCTGGACATTGCGGGCCTCGCTCACTTCGCGGACATGGGCGACATGCTCCCACACGTCCGCCCCTTCGAGCGGGATATATTCGTGGAACAGTTCGCGCCCCACCTCGTCCACCCGGCCGTCATAGCCCATGCCGATCAGGTGGAACTTGTCGCGCATGGCGATCATGGTCTGCGAATGGGTGCGGTAGATCGAATGGTTCTTGGAAAACCATTCGAGCACCACCAGCAGCACCGGCTTGCCGCCGGTCAGCGGGTCGCTGCCGTCCGGCCGGGCCGCCTTGCGGGTAACGTCGCGGAGGCCGAGGCTTTCCAGCTTGCGGCGGATCAGGGCGTCGATCGAGCGCTTGATGTCGTGCTTGGAAGGCAGGTCGGCATAGCTGCAATGCATATAGGCGTCGTGCAGCACGCCCGAGGGCAGCCGATCCCAGTCCACCTCCTCAAGCTTGCCCGGCAGCCAGCGCAGCAGCATCTCGCGTTTCTGGTGCGCCGGGGGCGAGGCCATCACCCGGGTCGAGAGGATCGAGATGGCGAGATTGGCCGTGGCGACCTTGTCGAACCGCCAGAACATGTCCCAGTCCAGCAGCATTTCGGAATCGGTCAGATAGAAAAGCTGGAACTTGCGCACTTCCTCGGCACGCATCTGCAAGGTGTTCTTCGCGGCCGGATCGGTGCCCAGCGAGCGCAGGATGTGGTCCGCGTTGCGGAACGGAGTTACCGCGAACAGTGACGAGAGCCAGCGCTGGAACGGCGCCAGGCGGGCCATGCCGAAGTCCGAAAGGGTGAAGTTCGCATCCGTAACCAGCGTCGTGATCGCCGCGGCAAGCCGGGTGGTCAGATGCTCGTCCATGATCTCGCGGGCCTGATCGGACTGCGCCCAGGCATCGATGTCCGCCATCACGCCATAGTTCTGGTCCACCCGTTCGAGCAATGACAGGAGCGCACGCCCGGCGATCTCGTGCTCGCGGCGATAGCAGTGGTACTCGAATTCGTTGATCTGGAATGTAGGGGCATTCATCGGACGGCAACCTCGAATGAAACTGGCGGGCTCAACGGCGCTTGCAGAAAAGCCGTGTTAGCACCTGTTCGGAAATGCGCTATCCGCTGCATTGCCGAACGGGTTCTGCCGGCTGCGGCCCTTTATCCCTTGCCCTTGCCATTATTCGATCCGCCGTTGCCCTTGCCGTTGTTGGAGCCTCCGTTGTTCGTACCTCCGTTGGCGTTGCCGTTGCCGTTGCCATTGCCATTGCCGTTATTGGAACCTCCGTTGTTCGATGGCGCGGCGGCGGTGTCGGGCTCGGTCGCGCCGCTCTGATCGGGCGCGGTGGAGGCGGGAGCTTCGGGTTCCGGCGGGCCGGCGGTGTCCGGTACGGTGCCGCTATCCGGCTCGGTCGTGCCGGTATCGGGCGCGGCAGTGTCCGGCGGGCCGGCGGGTTCGGTCGCGCCGCCGGTATCCGGCGCGGGCGCAGGCTCGGCCGGCGGTGGCGGCGGGGGGAGCGGGGCGGCGAAGGAGGCCATCATCGCCATCAGCGGGGCGAAGGCCGTCGCGGGCGGTTCGGGGATATCGACGATGCCGGTGATATTGACCAGGCCGCCGT
>JAITWR010000010.1 GCA_031285165.1 Novosphingobium sp. | reverse complement strand
GCTTGGCAGCAATGAGGGCCTGACCGTCTCCGTCGCCTGGCCCAAAGGCGTGATCGCACGGCCCGGCCCGCGCACACAGGCATGGCTCCGGCTGACCGACCGGGCCGGCTATATAACCGGCGGCTTCGGCCTGCTGATCCTCCTCGCCTTTTATCTCACTGCCTGGCTGCGGGTGGGGCGCGATCCGCCGGCCGGGACCATCGTGCCGCTGTTCACCCCGCCCGACGGCCTTTCGGCGGCAGCCATGCGCTACATCGTCCGCATGGGCATGGACGACCGCACTTTCGCCGCGGCCCTGGTCGATCTGGGCGTCAGGGGCCGGCTGCGCCTCGTCGAAGGGAAGAAACCCCTGTTCGGCCGGGCGCCGATGACGATCGAGCGGAACGCCGCGGGTGCGCCTGCAAGCGATGCTTCGACAACCGAGGACCGGATGCTCGACCGCCTGCTTTTGGGCAGCGGCCGCACGATCACCATGACGCAGGAGAACTACAAGGCCTTTCAGCGGGCCAGGACCGAGCTGGAAACCGGCTTTCGGACAGCTTACGAGGACAGGCTGTTCGTCACGAACCGGCGCTGGGCACTGCACGGCATGGCTTTGTTCAGCGTGGTCCTGTGCGTGACGTTGAGCGTCATATTACGCAGTGTGCCCGGCTCTGCGCTGTTCTTCTATGTGGCCTTGATCGTCGCGCTGTTCCTGGCCGTCGGTTTCATCCCGCGATGGTTCGCCGCGCCGCTGGCCGCGCGGTTGCAGGCGATCGGCGACAGTATCGTTCTGGTCGGCGGGGGCCTGCTGGCCTTCCTGCTGCTGCCGATGGCCATCGGCAATGCTCTGGATGAGGCGTGGGCGCTGGCGATCCCGCTGCTGGCGCTGCCGGTTGCCGTGACGGCGTTCCGCTGGGTCGAGGCGCCGACGCGGCAGGGGCGCGAGGTGCTCGATCGCATCGCCGGCTTCAGGCAATATCTGTCGATCGCCGAGGAAGACCGTCTCGCCCGCCTCAACCCGCCCGAAAAGACTCCCGAACTGTTCGAACGCTACCTGCCTTACGCGATTGCGCTTCATGTCGAGAACGCCTGGGCCGATCGCTTTACCGGAGTGCTTGCGGCGGCACAGCAGGCCGGTACGGCCATGGCCTGGTACTCCGGGCATAACAGTCCCTGGACGCAGACCGGCGCCTTTGTCGGCAGCGTCGGCTCGGCGCTGTCGAGCAGCGTGGCCTCGGCATCGTCGTCGCCGTCCTCGTCCGGCGGCGGATCGTCGGGCGGCGGTGGCGGTGGTGGCGGCGGCGGCGGCTGGTGACGATCCCGGCCGGACAGGGCACCGGCCAATGCGGGCAGGGTAACGGGGTGCTTGATCTTGTCGGCTATGCGAACGATATTCCCCGACCGTGGGTAGGGTGCAGATCTCTTGCCGGAGCATCGCACACGTATGGCCGAACGTCATCTCTCGCCCGCCTTGCATGCTTTCCCGCCCGAGCAATTCCACGTCGCCCCGCTGACCGGGGTAGAAGCCCGGATCTATAACCGGCTGTGGCGCCTGATAGTCGAAGGCAGGCTCAAGCCCGGCGCCAAGCTGCGCGAGGAAGTCATCGGCAAGACCTTCGGGGTGAGCCGCACCATCACCCGCAAGGTTCTTCAGATCATGGAACAGGAGGGGGGCATCCACCTGCCGCTCAAACGCGGCGCCTATGTCGCGAAGCCGGCACCGGGGGATGCGGCGGCCGTGTTCGAGGCTCTGGACATGACGATGACTCACATCATCGCCAGGCTGGCGGATTCCGCGACCGCTATTACGTCCGGGCACCGCGATCTGATCGCGCAGCATATCGCGGCGCAGGCCGAGGCCGACGCTTCCGGCAATCTCGTCACCGCTCACCTCATGGGCACCGATTTCCTGGTGTTGCTGGCGGCGATCCACGGCAACCCGGTGATCACCGGGCTGACCGACCGGATGTTCATGTGCCAGGCGCTGACCATGACGCTCTACGGGCAATATGTGCTGGACCCGCACCGCACTGCATTCCAGCGCAAGCTGGCCGATGCGATTTTCGCCCATCGCCAGGACGAGGCTATCGCCATTTTTCGGGAGCGCTACCGCGAGCACGAGCAGAGCCTGTGCCTCGACGATACCGGCGAGGAAGCGGATCTGGCCGCAATCCTGTCGTCGCCCCCTTTCAGGCTGGGTGAGGGCGCCGAAGCTTCCTGACCGTGAGCGGGGGAGACGGATACCGCATCCGGCTCCCCCCCGCCAACGGCGCTTCAGAACCCCAGCCTGAACCCGGCTCTCACGCCGTTGTCGGTGATGCCGGTGCCGTGCTGGCCGTTGTAGGACAGCGCGAGGGTGGCGTTTTTGCCGATGGCTATTTCGAGGCCGGCGTCGATGACGGCGGCGTTTTTGGCGATGGGCAGGCCGGCGACGGTGAATGTCTCGCCGCCGCTGGCGAAGGCGAGGGTCGAACGCGGCACCGCATTGCCGAAGGCGTGGCGCCAGCCCAGCGTTGCGGTGGCTTTCAGG
>JAITWR010000007.1 GCA_031285165.1 Novosphingobium sp. | reverse complement strand
GACATATCGGCGATCCTGGTATATCCAGCCGCCGGCGGCGGAGGTGTGCTCGTCAGGCCGCTGGCCCCGTCACCGCCGCAGCCAGCCAGCATGAACCCTGTCGCCAGCGCGGATGCCCCCATCACGCGGGTCCGGTTATTCGTCATTGTCCACCTTTCCTTCCCTTGCCAGAATGCTGATATCGGCCGCTGTCCGGCTGCAATGGCATATCTCTGTCGTTGACCGGCTCCCGGCGCTAGAGTGTGCGGAAAGCACGGACGCCCGGCTGTCGCACAGGCGGGATCGCGCGGCCTGCCCATCCTGTCGGCAAGCATCAGCGCCAACCGGAAACCTATCCCGGTGCGCCGCACAATATCGGGGTTGCCTGCCAGGGCGCGATATGCCGTCTCGGCCGTTAGGCAATCACCAGCATTGCTCGCCCAAGGCCCAAGGCCCAAGGCCCAAGGCCCAAGGCTCCGATGCCGCGAGGGCGCTGTCAACAGGCAATGACGGATGCGCAATCCCAACCCCGATCTCCGCCGGGAACGCTAGCATCCTTGCAGCGCATGGACAACCCCGGTGCCCGAACGTTTCCCTGCCGGCGGTCTTTTCTTGCGGCGTCTCCGTGCTACCATCGCGTTCATGGCCGCTCCCGCCACCATCCTCGTCGTCTTCGGCACGCGGCCGGAAGCTATCAAGCTCTTTCCGGTCGTCGCCGCGCTCAAGGGCGATCCGCGGTTCCGCGTCAAGGTCTGCGTTTCGGCGCAGCACCGCGAGATGCTCGACCAGGTTCTGAAAATCGCGGGCATCGTGCCCGATCACGATCTCGACGTGATGAAGCCCGATCAGTCGCTGGACACGCTGACCGCGGTGCTGCTGACCGGGCTCGGCGCGGTGATGGACGAAGTGCGGCCCGACCGCGTGATCGTCCAGGGCGATACGGCAACGGCAATGGTGGGGGCAATCGCCGCCTATTACCGCAAGATCCCCGTCGACCATGTCGAGGCCGGGCTGCGATCGGGCAATATCTACCACCCCTGGCCAGAGGAGATCAACCGCAGGATCATCGGCGCGACGGCAAGCCTGCATTTCGCCCCGACCGAAACCTCGGCGGCGGCGCTGCGGGCCGAAAACGTCGCGCCCGGCCGGGTTCACGTCACCGGCAATACGGTGATCGATGCGCTGCACTGGGTAACTCGGGCAATCGCGGAACAGCCGGCGCTGGCCTCGGGGCTCGCCGGCCTCGAAGCGCGCTTTGCCGGCAAGCGGATCATCGGCGTCACCAGCCACCGGCGCGAGAATCTGGGCGGCGGCGTGGAAGCGATCGCCGCAGCCGTCCGCCACATCGCCGCGCGCGACGACGTGGCGCTGATCTTTCCGGTCCACCCCAATCCCGGCGTGCGCCGGGTGATGCACGATGCGCTGGCCGGGCTGGACAATGTCGCGCTGATCGAACCGCTCGACTACCCGCACTTCGCCCGGCTGCTGTCGCTGGCCGAAATCATGCTGACCGACAGCGGCGGCGTGCAGGAGGAAGCGCCGGCGCTGGGCAAGCCGGTGCTCGTCATGCGCGAAACCACCGAGCGGCCCGAAGGCGTGGCCGCGGGCACGGCCAGGCTGGTCGGAACCGACACGGCGCGCATCGTCGGCGAAACTTTCACCCTGCTCGACGACAGGGCGGCTTATGCGGCCATGGCGCGGGCGCACAATCCCTTCGGCGACGGCGTCGCGGCGCCCCGCATCGTGGAACTGCTGGCGCAGGAAGTCCGCAGCCGGGCCTGATGCCCCGGCACGAACATGGGCCGGATTGCGCCGGGCGGCGCGCGCTCAGGGCCGTGAGGACAGGCCGGGGTTGTAGTCCGCCAGCGGCACGCGCAGGGAGTTCTGGACATAGGCGATCGCGACATATTGGCCGACCATGAAGGGAAATTCGATAAGCTGCTGCTCGTCCCAGTACCGCGCCAGAACGTCCCAGGTGGCATCGGACAGCGCATGGTCGGCGATCAGTTCCTCGGCACCGGCGAGGACGGCCGCGTCGAGTTCGTTCCAGCCCGGAGCGGATGAGCCGTCGAGCACGCGATTGATCTCGTCGGGCGTCAGGCCGCAGCGCTGGCCGATGCGGACATGCTCGCCCCATTCGAACGGCGCGCCGCACAGCAGGCCGCAGCGCAGGATCGCCAGTTCGCGCTCACGCGCGGGCAGCGTGCCGTTATACAGCGTATCGCCGAGAACCATGTTCGGTTCGAACAGCGCGCGGTGCTTGACCATGATCCGCATATAGACCGGCATGTCGTCGGTCGGCCCGGCGCCGGCACCGGCGCGGACCTTGTTCACCAGATCGAATGCCTCCCGGTCGATCTCCTCGTTGGGGCGTGGCGCGATGCGCGGCCCCCGGCCCACGACATGCGCCTCGCGTGCGGCGATGTCGATGGCAATGCTTCCCGTCTCGGGCTTACCCATGATCTTCTCCCTTGTCCTTGTCCTGTGGCCCGTGCCGCCGGTTCAGCGGTGCGTGAGGCCCGGATTGTCGCCGTCCAGACGGAAGCGCACCGAGTTCTGCTGCATCGCCGTCGCCGTGTAGATGCCGACGAGGACGGGAAACTCCATGAGCTGCCTGTCGTCCCAGGTCTTCGCCAGTACCGCCCAGGTCTCGTCGGAGATCATGTGGTCGGCCTGCAATTCCTCGACGCCCCGCATGATCGCGCGGTCGTGCTCGTTCCAGCCTGCCGCCCCGGAGCCATGGGTGCAGCGCTCGACTTCCTCGGCGGTGAGCCCGGCGCGCTGCCTGCCCATGTTGACATGCTCGCCCCACTCGTAAGGCGCACCGCAGAGCCAGGCGTTGCGCAGGATTGCCAGTTCGCGCTCGCGCGGCGGGATCGCGCCGGCCGCCAGAGCGATGCCGATCGCCATCTGGCCTTTGAAAAGCGCGGGATGGACCAGCATCATGCGAAAGGATTCGGGCATGAAGCCGTCCTCGGGCAGACCGAAAGCGGCGCGGATCTCGATCGCGGCCTCCTGCCCTTCGGGCGGCAGATTGTTCTCGTCGAGCGGCTCGATCCGTGGCGGCTTGCCGACGATCCGGGCCATCCGCTTGTCGATATCGAGGTTTCCGCTGCCTTCGCCGGCCATCTCCCGCTCCTTCGTGACTCGATTGGTTTCGGGTTGATCCCATAGCCGCTAATGAAAGGCGGGCAAGCCGCCTGTTCGCCGGGCGGCATCCGGCGCGGCCTTGCGTTGACCGCGCCGGCAATTGGCGGCAACGGAGCAGGCATGACCAAGGGGAGCGCCTGACATGCCTTACGCCAAGACCGAATTCAGCACCGTCTCGATCGATGGCCGGATCATGACCGTTACTTTCAACCGGCCCGAACGGCGCAACGCGCTGCATGCCGACGCCAATCACGAACTGGGCGCGGTGTTCGACGCTTTCGAGCGCGACCCCGACCTGTGGATCGCGATCGTCACCGGCGCGGGCGACAAGGCCTTCTGCGCCGGCGCCGACCTGGTCACGGCGGCATCGGGGGACAGGCCGCCGGTGCCCGAATCGGGCTTTGCCGGGCTGGTTTCGCGCTTTGACCGCCGCAAGCCGGTGATCGCCGCGGTCAACGGCATGGCGATGGGCGGCGGTTTCGAGGCGGCGCTTGCCTGCGACATCATCATCGCCGCCGACACCGCGACGTTCGGCCTCACCGAGCCGCGTGTCGGCCTCGCCGCGCTGGGCGGCGGCATTCAGCGCGTGGTCGAGGAACTTGGCCCGAAGCGCGCGCACGCGCTGCTGCTGACCGCGCGCAAGATCACGGCCGGGGATGCCGGGACGATGGGCATGATCGCCGAAATCGTGCCCGCCGACGGACTGCTGCCGGCCGCGCGCCGCTGGGCGGAGGAAATCATGGAATGCTCCCCCGCCTCGATCGCCGCGACCAAGGCGGTGGTCCGGTCGCTCGACGGGCACAGCGTCGAACATTCGATGCGGGGCATGTTCGCCTTGCCCGAAGTCCGCAGCCTGCTGACCGGCCCCGACGCGCGCGAAGGGCCGAAAGCCTTCGCCGAGAAGCGCAAGCCCAACTGGGCGGCCCCCCGGTGAGCGAGCCGATCATCCTTGTCGAGCGGCGCGGCGCGATCGCGGTCATCACCCTGAACCGCCCCGAGCGGCGCAATGCGATCACTGTCGAGCTGTGCCGCGAGATGTACCGCGTGACGCAGGAAGTGGCGGCGAGCGATGCGCGTGTCGTCATCCTGCGCGGCGCGGGCAGCGATTTCTGCGTCGGCGCGGACATTACGGCGGGCGGCGGCGGCAGCCCGCCGACGGCCGAACAGCTTGGCCGCATCCACCATGCCGCGACCTTGCTCCACACGATGCCGCAAGTGACGATCGCCGCGATCGACGGCGGCTGTGCCGGCGCGGGCCTGGGCTGGGCAACCGCCTGCGACTTCCGCTTCGCCGTGCCCGAGGCGCGGTTCAATACCGCTTTCCTCACTGTCGGCGTCTCGACCGACATGGGGCCGCCCTGGTTCCTCAACCGCATCGTCGGCGGCGCGAGAGCGCGCGAGATGCTGTTCTTCCCCGAGAAGCTGACCGGCGAACAGGCGCTGCGAATCGACCTCGTCACGCGCCTGTTCCCGCGCGAAACGCTCCACGCCGAAGTGCTGGCCCTGGCCGAACAGCTTTGCGCGCGTGAGCCTTTCGCGCTGCGAATGATGAAAGCGAACGTGCTTTCGGCCGAGGAACTGGCGATCGGCGACTTCATCGACATCGAAACCGCGCGGCAGATCCATACGACCAACCGCCCCGACCTGGGCGCGCGGATGGCCGAAGCCTGGCGCAAGGCGAAAGGGTAGGACGCCATCCGGCGATTGCCGGACAGCTCAATGCCCGCCCGTCGCCCCGCCCTGCCCCGGCAGGCGCACCGGCCTGGGCGAGAGCCAGACCACGGCCGCGGCAAGGAACAGCACGCAGGCCGTGACCCAGAACGTGTAGTCGACTGCCAGCATGATCGCTTCCTGCTCGACGATGCCGGAGATCGTCTGCCGTCCCTGCTCGAAGGTCATGCCCGCGTTCGACAGCTTGTGCATCGTTTCGTCGGGCCGCAGGCTGGACACCAGCTCGCTGCGCGAAACGCGCTGGGCATTGTCCCAGAGGGTCAGCACGAGCGAAGTCGATACCGCGATCGCCATCGTCCGCAGGAAGTTCTGCAAGCCGGCGGCGGACGGCACCTCCTCGGGCTTGACCATGCTCAATGACACCGAAGTCAGCGGGATGATGAAGAAGGACATGGCGAAGCCTTGCAGGATCTGCGGCAGTGCCAGTGTCCAGAAATCGGTCGAACTGGTCCAGCCGGCGCGCATGATCGTCATGCAGCCGAGCCAGGCGACCGAGATCGAGATCATGACCCGCGGATCGGCCCAGGCAAGCATGCGCGCGGCAATCTGCGAAGTGGTCATCGCCGCCATGGCGGTGAATGCCGTCAGCAGCCCGGCCTGGGTGGCGGTATAGCCCATCGATATCTGCAACCACTGCGGGATCAGCACGATGCTGGCGAAGTAGGAGCCGAAACTGAGCGCCAGGGTGAACACGCCCGCCGAGAAACCGCGGTTCCTGAAAATGCGGATGTCGACAATGGGATGCTCCTCGGTCAGCTCCCAGATGATGAAGACGCAGAAGCCGAGCGCCGCGCCGATTGCCAGCATGACGATCCAGGGGTCGCCGAACCAGTCGCGGTCGCGGCCGATGTCGAGCACGATCTGCAAACAGGCAATCCAGAAGACCAGCAGTGCCAGGCCGACGAAATCGATCGGCCGCTTGTGCGTTTCGGTCTCGATCGAGCGCAGGATGAAGAAACCCGCCGTCGCACAGAAAATCACGACCGGGATGTTGATGAAGAAAATCCAGTGCCATGACCAGCCATCGCTGATCGCGCCGCCGATGATCGGGCCGAACGCCGGCCCCATCAGCGTCGTCATCGCCCAGACGCCCATCGCCATCGTCCGCTTCTCGGGCGGGAAGACGCGCAGCAGCAGCGTCTGCGACATCGGCATCAGCGGCGCGCCGCAGATGCCCTGGCCGATGCGGCAGGCAACCAGCATGCCCAGCGTGACCGAACTGCCGCAAAGG
This sequence comes from Novosphingobium sp., assembly GCA_031285165.1. Lineage (GTDB taxonomy): Bacteria > Pseudomonadota > Alphaproteobacteria > Sphingomonadales > Sphingomonadaceae > Novosphingobium. Next base: position 7,041 of record JAITWR010000007.1, on the reverse strand, counting down.
AAGGAGAACAGGCCGAAGCCCGCCATCGCCAGGATGAAGCACCGCACGGCGCCGAAGCGCTGGGCCAGCCAGCCGGTTAGCGGCACGCAGATCGCTTCGGCGACGGCATAGGACGTGATGATCCAGGCGCCCTGATCGAGCGAGATGCCGAGATTGCCCGAGATGTGCGGGATCGAGACATTGGCGATGGTGAGGTCCAGCACCACCATGAAATTGCTGAGAGCCAGCACCACGCCAGCCAGCAGCCGCCGTGACGGGGCAATCATTACTGCCTGCTGCACCCCGCCCTGTCCCACCTTGCCGGCCATGGCCCGCTCACCGGCCCGAGATATCGATCTCGACTTCCATCGACAGGCCGACGCGCAGGGGATTGGCGGCGACTTCCCGCGGGTCCAGCTCGATGCGCACCGGCAGGCGCTGGACCACCTTGATCCAGTTGCCGGTGGCGTTCTGCGCCGGGATCAGCGCCATCGATGCGCCGGTGCCGCCGGCAATGCCCGCGACCCTGCCGTGATAGGTGACGCTGCCGCCATAGATATCCGCGGTCGCCGTCGCCGGCATGCCCACGCGGACGCGCCTGAGCTGCCGCTCCTTGAAATTGGCGTCGATGAAAACCTTGTGCAGCGGCACGATCGCCATGATCGGCGTGCCCTGCGCGACGCGCTGGCCAAGCTGGATCTGGCGCCTGGTCACGGTGCCGTCGATCGGCGCGCGGATCGTCGTGCGGGCAAGATCGAGTTCGGCCGCATCGAGTCTGGCCCTGGCGGCCCGGACGGCGGGGTCGGTGTCCTCGCTCGAACCGCGCACCAGCGCGTCGTTGGCCTCGAACTGGCCCTGCGCCGCGGTGCGGGTGGACTGCGCCTGGGCGATCGCCGCGCGCGCCTGTGCCAGTTGCGCCTGCGCCGAATCGTAGGACTTGCGCGCCTCGGTCAATTCCTCGCCCGAAACCGCACCGTTGCCGGAAAGCGCCTGGCGGCGCTGCAAGTCGATGCGCGCCTTGTCGAACTCGGCCCGCGCGGCCATCAGCCGGGCCTGCGCTGCGGTGATGTCGGCGCCGCGCGCCTGGACCTGGGCGGAAAGCGAGGCGTTGGTCGCGACATTCTGGCGGAAACGCCTGCGCGCCTCGGCCAGCCCGGCCTGGGCCTGGGCGATGGCGATCTGCTGATCCGAACGATCGAGCACCACCAGGATATCGCCGCGCCTGACCGCCTGTGTATCCCTGACCCGGACCTCAACCGCCTGGCCCGGGATCAGCGGCGTCACTTGCGCCATTTCCGCGTTCACATAGGCGTTGTCGGTGCTGACATGGTTGCGGCCGACAAGGAAGTACCACAGCGCATAGACCAGCGCGACCGCCGCCACGAGGATGGCCAGCCGCGTCAGCCACTTGCGGCGCTGGGCAAGGCGGACGGCACGCTCGATGCCGGTATTGTCCTCGCCGGCGGCGGCCGCCTGGATGTCCTGGGGTTCGGCGTCAGCCATGGGTATCGTCCTTGGGGATCGGGCCGGCGGCATCGAAACCGCCGCCCAGAGCGCGGATCAGCGCGATGTCGAGGCTGCGCAGATCGGCATCGAGCCCGGCGACGGCAAGGCGCGCCTGCAACAGCCGGTCCTGCACGACCAGCACGTCGAGATAACTGGAAAGCCCGCCTTCGTAGCGAGCCCGGGCGACCGCATAGGCATCCTGCGAAGCGGCGAGCGCGACGCGGGCATCGACGAGCTGCTGCGCGACCGAACGCTGGCCGGTCACTGCGTCGGCGACATCATGATAGGCGCCGATCACGGTCCTGTCATAGTCGGCCACCGCCTCGTCATAAGTGGCGCGCGCACCGCGATAACGACCCTGCAACTGGCCGCCATGGAAGATCGGCAGGCTGACCGCCGGGCCGGCGCTGCCGTAAGTCGAATCATTCTGGAACAGCGTGGCGATTCCCAGCGACTGAACGCCGAACAGCGCCGTCAGCCGGATCGCCGGGAAGAAATCGGCCCGCGCGACCTTGATCCGGCTTGCCGCCGCTTCCACCCGCTCACGCGCCGCGGCGATATCGGGCCGGCGACCGACGAGATCGGTGGTCACGCCCTCGGGCAGCGCCTGCACCGGCGGCACGGGCAGCGTCGGCCGGGCAATGGCGATGCCGCGGTCGGGGCCGGCACCGATGAGCGCGGCAAGCTGGTTGCGGCGCAGCCCGATCTGGTTGTCGACCGCGCCGAGCGCCGCGCGCGCCGTGCCGACCTCGGCATCGGCCTGACGCACGCTGCCGCGGTTTTCCAGGCCGTTGGCCTGGCGCTGCGCAACCAGCTTCCGGTTCGCCAGCCGCACGTCAAGCTCGCCCTGGCGAACGTCGCGTTGCTCATAGAGCCGGTCGAGATCGACATAGGCGCTGGCGATGCCGGTCGCGAGCACCAGCCGCGCCTGCCGCGCGTCGATCGCGGCGGCGCGCTGTTCCGACGTCGCCGCGGCCAGCGCCGCGCGATTCCTGCCCCAGAGATCGAGATCGAAAGTGAGGCTGCCGTTGATCTCGCCCAGATCGTGCCAGCCTTTGGGCAGGAACTCCCTGAACTGATCGGGGAAGCCCTGGTTGAGCGACTGCTTCCGCTCGATAACCGTGCCGTTCACGTCGAGCGCGGGCAGTGTCGCGCCGCGCGCTTCGCTCACCATGCCCGCGGCCCGGCGGAACCGGGCGGCGGCGGCGGCAACATCGGGCGAATTGCGCAGGCCCTCCCCGATCAGCGCATCGAGTTGCGGATCGCCGAGGCTTCGCCACCAGAGATCGCCGGGCCAGACGGCACCGGCACTGCCCGGCAGGCTGCGCCCGGCGGCGATCGTCCCGGGGCCGCGCGGCAGGGGCCGGGGGCCGGCATCGGGCAGCGGCGCACAAGCGCTCGCGAGCAGCGCGGCCAGCGGCACGGCAAGACGCAGGGACTTGGCATAACTCGACGAGCGCATCGGGAAACCGTACCGGACAGTATGCAAGGCGGAATGGAGATGTGCCTGCGGCTTGTCAACCAAAAAACCGTACTGTATGGTACGACGATAATGCAGCAGGATGCGCCGCTTTGCCACAGCCGCCGGGAAGCCCGCCGCCAGTCGCGGCGCGAGGCGATTCTCGACGTGGCCGCGCAGTCCTTCCTCGAACGGGGTTATGCCGGCACGACAATGTCGGCGATCGCGGCGACGCTGGGCGGCTCGAAGGGTACGCTGTGGAGCTATTTCCCTTCGAAGGAAGTGCTGTTCGCCGCCGTCATCGACCGCGTGACCGAGGCTTTCCGCGCCCAGTTGTCGCTGATCCTCAACCCGCGCGACGGGATCGAGACCGCGCTTCGCCGCTTCTGTACCGAATTCATGCGCAAGATCGTCTCGCCCGAAGCGGTCGCGCTGTACCGGCTGGCGGTGGGCGAAGCCCATCGCTTCCCCGGAATCGGCCGCATCTTCTTCGAGCGTGCGCCGCTTCAGACGCAGAAGCTGCTGGCCGCTTTCATCGGGGAAGCGATGGAGCGCGGCCAACTGCGCCGGAGCGACCCGCTGGTCGCCGCGCGGCAGCTCATCGCGATGTGCATGCTGGGAAGCCACCAGCAACTGCTGATGAGCGTGGTCGAGGAAGTCACGGCGGAAACGATCGCAGCCGAAGTCGATCGCGCCATGCAGACTTTCCTGCGCGCCAATGTGCCCTGACCCGCAGGTCAGGGCGGCGTTGCATTCAGGCTGTTGATCGCGGTGAGGACTTTCCCCTCGATCTCCGCGCGCGGCAGACCCGGCGGGATCGTTTCGCCGACCCGCAGGGTAATCGTGCCGCGCCGCTTCCAGCGGCGGTGATAGCAGGGGCCGCTGTCCACCGCGATCGGCACTACCGGCAGGCCGAGCAGCTTGTAGAGCCCGGCAAAGCCCGATTGCAGCGGCCGCGTCGTGCCGTGGGGAACCCGCGTGCCTTCGGGAAAGATCGCCAGCACCCGCCCTTCGGCGGTGAGTGCGCGCGCCGCCGCCAGCATGGCGCGCAGCGCCCTGGCCCCCTGGTCACGCTCGACCGGGATGAGGCCATAGATCGCCGCCGCCCGGCCCCACAGCGGAATGCGCAGCAGTTCCGCCTTGGCGATGATCGCCGGACGGCCGAGCAGGTTGGGCAGGTCGATCGCCTCGAAGAAGCTCTCATGCCTGAGCGCCACCAGCACGCCCTGCTCCGGCAGTACCCCCTCGACCCTGACGCGGATGCCGAGCAACCCGGTCACGCAGGCGCGGTGGAAGCGCGACCAGCCGCGCACCAGGCCGATGAAGGCCTTGCGGCCCAGCACCGGCGCGGCGAGGGCGCCCAGCACATAGAACACCGTCCCCCCGTAGAACACGGCGTAGAAGGCCAGGCTGCGCAGTATGTCGCCCGGACGCGTCATCATCACCACCCGGCCAGCCGCGCAATCGCCCGCGCCAGCAGCTTGTTGTACTCGCGCAGCAGGGTGCGCAGGCTCGGCTGCGAGGGCACCGCGTCGCGGATCAGTTCGACATGGCCGGGAAGCTGCGCGCGAAGCTCGAGCACGGCCCGGCGCATGTGCCAGTCGGTCGTCACCAGGCGCACCGAGCGGATGTGATTGCGCGCGATCCACTGCGCGGTTTCGCGCGCATTGGAACGGGTGTCGACCGACTGGAAGCCCAGCGTCACGCAACAGGCCATCAGCGCCGGCGGCACTTTGTATTCGGCGGCGAACTCGCCGGGGCGGACCTCGCGATCGACTCCGGAAACCAGCATCCGCCCGGCCCAGCCCTTCCGCAGCGCCTCGAAGCCGCGGCCGATGCGGCCGCCGCCGCCGGTCAGCACGACCACCGCATCGCTCCGGCCGCCATCATGCGGCCCCGGCAGCGCCACGGCAAACCAGACAAAACCCATCAGCCAGATGAGCACGACCAGGGAAAGGATACGACGGATCATGGCGGCATCGTCTTTAGAGCTTGTTGTAAAAGCGCCGCGCCACGCCCTTTCTGCCCCTGCATCCGATCAGGGATGGGCGCGGCCCGAATCAGAATATCGGCGTCGCAAACCGTCATCATGCTCCGAATTCCAATTGCCTTGCCCCGAACCTTGACAAATCAAGAAATATCTTGATACGAGAATTCATCATTGATCAAGTTGGTTTCCATGGCAACGCAGGCTCGCGAAAAATTCGCAACGCAGGTCAATGCGGAAATTCTGGCGCAGATACGCAGCCTGGCGCAAAGCGAAGGGCGGCAAATCCAGGCCCTGATCGACGAGGCCCTGGCCGACCTCGTCGAAAAGCGGAAGCAAAGCCGCCCGCGAACCCATGTCATGACAGCTTATCAGACCAGCCATGAACGGTTTGCCCCGCTTTACAAGAAGCTCGCTGAATGACGGACTATCCGACCGTCATCGAAGTGCTCGCCATCCACGATGACCAGATCGCCTGCTACGGCGGAGCCGCGGGGGTGCGCGATCACGGCTTGCTCGAAGCCGCCCTGTTCCGGCCGCAGACCGGCTATTATCCCGATCTTGTCGGGGAAGCGGCTGCGCTTTGGGAAAGCCTGGCGCAGAACCATCCGTTCATCGACGGGAACAAGCGCACGGCATTTGCCGTGACCTACACTTTCCTCGCGATCAACGGCGTTCGTCTGACGGCCGATGCCGGGGAAACCGGGGATTTCATCTTCGGTCTTTACGCGGCCAGCACTTTCGATTTCGAACACCTGGACCGCTGGCTGCGGAATAACACCGGTATCGGCTCGTTGTAAGCTGTTCATCCGGCACGATCCGGCAAGACGGGTGTTGCACACGTCAGCGTTGGAGGACCACCCGGATGAACATCCACAGGCGCCAAAGGAAGCGGTGGTGGGCCCGGCAGGATTCGAACCCGCGACCTAGCCGTTATGAGCGGCCAGCTCTAACCGCTGAGCTACAGGCCCCCGCCGCAAGCTGCGTCGGACCTCGTGCGCGTTAGCCCGACACCGCGCGCGAGGCAAGCGCAAGCGATGCAGGCCGTGCGCATCGGCTCGCCGGCGTCCCGGCACTGTGCCTGCCGTGCGGAAAGCGCACATGGATGGGGCGTTGCAATGCGGGGTAATTGCGATAGAGGATAATAATATTATAGAGGCTATCCGATTTCCGCTGCGGATATTACAGATGGCGGGAGAACCCGAATGGGACGAAAGGGCGGGCGCAATGGCTAATCTCGACCAGATCGACCGGCGGTTGCTGGCGGAATTGCAGGACGAGGGGCGCGTGACCAATGTGGAGCTTGCCCAGCGTGTCGGCCTGACGGCACCGCCATGCCTGCGCCGTGTCCGCGCGCTTGAGGAAAAAGGCGTGATCAAGGGCTATCATGCCGAACTCGATGCTTCCAGGCTTGGCTACGCGATCACCGTCTTCGCGCTTGTCAGCCTGAAAAGCCAGGCCGAGGAAGCGCTGCGCCAGTTCGAGGACCACATGGGCACGCTGCCCGAAGTGCGCGAATGCCACATGCTCAATGGCGAGATTGACTTCATCCTGAAGATCGTCAGCAAGGACTTGCAGAGTTTCCAGGAATTCCTGACCTCGAAGCTGACCCCGGCGCCCAACGTGGCCAGCGTGAAAACCTCGCTGACGATCCGCACGGCGAAGTATCTGCCGGGTGTGCCGCTGGATTGAGGTAAGCGCCCGCAATGAGGGCATTGATGGCCTGGCGGCCCGCGTGAGTGCAGTCGGCTACGACCGGCCGCCCCCTTTCAGGCTGGGTGAGGGCGCCGGAGCTTCCTGACCGTGCGCGGGGAGAGACGGATACCGCATCCGGTTCCCCCCGCCAACGGCGCTTCAGAACCCCAGCCTGAACCCGGCGCGCACGCCGTTGTCGGTGATGCCGGAGCCGTGCTGGCCGTTGTAGGACACTCCGAGGGTGGCGTTTTTGCCGATGGCTATTTCGAGGCCGGCGTCGATGACGGCGGCATCCCTGGCGATGGGCAGGCCGGCGACGGTGAATGTCTCGCCGCCGCTGGCGAAGGCGAGGGTCGAACGCGGCACCGCATTGCCGAAGGCGTGGCGCCAGCCCAGCGTTGCGGTGGCTTTCAGG
>JAITWR010000002.1 GCA_031285165.1 Novosphingobium sp. | reverse complement strand
TCCGGGAGCGGCAATGGGCGCTCAGCCCCGACGATCCCGACGTCTATATCGACCTGATGAACCAGTTGCGCTCGGGCGGACGGCTCACCCGGTTCGGCGAGGTGTTCGATCCCGGGCGGATGAAGCGGGCCTTTGCCTCGGCGCGCAAGTTCGAGACGTTCAACGCGCTGACCTGGCTCGACGACCCGGCCTGGCATCTGGAGCTTGCCCGCAAGCAGGCGCTGAGAGTCCCGGCCTATCCCGCCCCGCCCCGCCGGCAGGACGCAGGTTCCGGCGCCCGGCTGAAGATCGGTTACTGGTCCTGCGATTTCTACGATCATGCGACCTCGCAGTTGATCAGCGAGGTCTTCGAGCTGCACGACCGCGCCGCGTTTGAAATCTTCATCCTGTCCTACGGCCGGTCGCGGTCCGATGCCGCCGGCATGCGGATCAGGCAGGGCGCCGAGCATTTCCTCGACTTCGGCGCATTATCCGACGGGGAGGCCGTCAGCCGCATCGCCGCGCTCGACCTCGACATTCTGGTCGATCTCAAGGGCTATACCGGCTCGACGCGCATGGCGGTCCCCTTCGCGCGGCCCGCGCGGATCGTCGCAAGCTGGCTGGGCTATCCCGGCAGTCTCGGCACGGACAAGGCCGACTATATCATCGGCGACGCGGTGGTGACGCCGCCGGGCAGCGAGTCCTTCTATGACGAGAAGATCGTGCGCCTTGCGGCAAGCTACCAGCCCAACGACTCCCGGCAGGCCGTGGCGCCGGCCAAGTCCCGGTCCGCCTACGGACTGCCCGAGGACGCCGTGGTGCTGGCGGCGTTCAACGCGGTCCACAAGATCTCGCCCGAGATCTTCGACATCTGGATGCGGGCGCTCAAGGGGAACGAGGCGCTCTGCCTGTGGCTGTTCGCCGAGGAGGCCCCGATCTTCGCGCAGCTCGTCGCCGAAGCCGAGGCGAGAGGCGTCGACGCCCGCCGGCTCGTTCATGCGGGCAAGCAGAAGCGGCCCGAGCACATCGCCCGTTACAAGGTGGCCGATCTGGCGCTCGACACCTTCCCTTATGGATCGCACACCACCGGCAGCGATGCGCTGCGATGCGGCTGTCCCCTGCTGGTGATCGAGGGCCGCTCCTTCGCCTCGCGCGTCTCGGCGAGCCTCCTCACCGCCGCGGGCATGCCCCGGTTGATCACCGGCTCGCTCGAGGAATATGAGGCGGCGCTCATGGACCTGACGAATACCCCCGAAAGCCTTCGCGCCCTGCGTCGGCGCCTCGAAAGCGCCGCGCCGTCGTCGCCGCTGTTCGATACGCCCGCCTTCGTGCGCGATCTCGAAGGCGCCTACCGGCGAATGGTCGCCGGGGCAGCCGATGGCGCCGCCGGCGAGGCAGGCATGTCATGACGTCGGCGCCCACGATCATTTCCGTCCGCAGGCCCCCGGCCACGCAGTCATCCGCGCAGCCGGCCACGCCGGAGACCGAACTGACGCTCGATCTCGACGAACGCGCGGTGTTCTATCCCGCCGGCAAGGGGATCACCCGGCTCGTGCTGTCGTCCGAGCAGGGCGGCGTCGCTTTCGATGCGGTCTTCGCCTTCAACGACACCCACGCGGCCCCGCGCATCCTGTGGCTCTCGCTCGAGGACGCCCGTGTCTTCGGCCGCGCCCTCGTCGACAGCGTCTATCAGGCGCGCGCCCAGAACGCGATCACCGCCACCATGCGGATCGGGATCACGGTCCACACCAACGGCTTTCACATCGACATCATGGACGCCGGCCGGCAGAGCGAACTCTTCATCGGCCTTCCCTCCATCTGGCGCCTCGCCCTTCTCGTCCTGCGCGCCGTCGATCGCTTCTCGCCGATCGAGGCGCATTGAACGGACCGGGCGGACGGGCGCGTGAAAGGCGCCGCTCCAGCCGCGCTGGTGGCCGTCCACCTGTCCGCGTCAGCGGGGCCGCCATCCACCGAACAGCGCCTGCTGCTGGGCGGCGCGCGCTCTCGGCGTCTGACACGGATCATCCAGGGTGGAGTATGAAAACTCTTCCGGGAGGTATCCCGGGGCAAAGTGACCATCGTAATGCGTGGCGCGGATTTGCGCGCGCCCATGGGCGTTCAGCCATCTTTCGACGGCGGCGGCAAAGACGTATTGCGGCGAGGGTTTCGAATAGGACGTGCCGCATGCCGCGTTGACGATGCCGGTGTCCGGAAAAATGAGCGTGCGCCGGGCAAAGGACAAAGGGTGGTCGTTGCGGCTCGTGACCGCGTAATACAGAAAAGGTGGGCGGCTTGGGGCATCGAAACCCGGAAACAGCAGCATCATGCTGCCGGCGATATGGCCCAGGTCGAGCGCGAACGACCATACGGAGCCGGGAAACTCGAGGTCGAGATAGTCGGCATGGGGCCGCAGCACGTCGATATGCAGCGCGAGGTAATAGTCATCGGCGCGGGCAAAATCGGCAAAAGCGAAATTATCGACGGGCCAGTCCCGACGGGGCCAGTCATGTTCATCGTCCGAGGCGACGGCCCATTGCGCAAAGTCGGGTTCGTCATCGCGCGCGATGATCCGTGCGGTCGCGGCCGCATCATGGAGTTGCCACGAGACGGCAAAAATGCGTTCAGCTTGCAGGGTCATGAAAACACACTCCTGAAAAATGATCGGCTGGCCGCCCCGACCGGGCGCGCTCGCCCGCCGGCTTCAAGGCCGATGTCGGCGGCATTTCAGCGAGCCTGGGCCTGTTGTTGGCGCCGCGCCCAGCCCGCATC
>JAITWR010000133.1 GCA_031285165.1 Novosphingobium sp. | reverse complement strand
ATTCCTCGGCCATCTCCGCTTCGGAGATGATTTCCTGATACCATTGGGCGAAATCACCCTCGCGGGTGGTGGTAAGGGCGTGCTTGATCTGGGCGGTCCGAGTCATGGCGGCCTGTTAGAGCATCGTGTGCGAAAGTGGGAACCGGTTTTGCGCAAAGCCGCAACAGACAGGCGGGCGGAAGCGATGGCATCCTGCATTGCAAAAGGGCTTACCGCCCCAGCGAGTCCAGCTTTTTCTGCATCTCGGCCATCTGCCGGCGCAGCGTAGCGATCTCGTCGCGGGTGTCGTCGGCCGGCGGTGGCGGAGGCGGCTCGCTCTTGTCGGCGCCGGGCGTGAAAGCGGCCGTCGCGGCTTTGAACATCGCCATGTTCTGCTCTGCGAGGCGCGCAAGCGGGTTGTTGCCCAGACTGTCTTCGAACGCCTTGTGCAGCTTCGCCTGGTTGGCGCGGAAGTTCTCCATCGACGCTTCGAGGTAGTGCGGGATCAGCGACTGCATCGAATTGCCGTACATCGAGATCAATTGCCGCAGGAAGTTGACCGGCAGCATCTGCTCGCCCGACGATTCCTCCTCCATGATGATCTGGGTCAGGATCTGGTGGGTGATGTCGGTCCCGGTCTTGGCGTCGAGCACTTTGTAATCGACATTGTTGCGCGTCATCTTCGCCAGATGGTCGAGCGTGATGTAGCTCGACGAGCGCGTGTTGTAGAGACGCCGGTTGGCGTACTTCTTGATAATGACGGTATCACTGGATTTTTCTGTCGCTTCGGCCATGGCCTGCCCCCGATTGCACCTGACGGCCACGTTAGCACCTGCAACAAGGACAGCACAATATTTTGCTGCGCAGCAAATGCCGGATTTTCCCGGTTTTCAGCGAGCGAACCGATTGCCCAGCAGCGTGAAGAGTTCGTACTGCGAAAGCCCGCTGCGGGCGGCTGCTGCGATCGGTGAATATTCGGCCTCGACCCAGTCGCCTTCCGCAAGGTCGGGCGCAGCGGAAAGGTCGATGATCGTCATGTCCATGCTGACCCGGCCGAGCACGGGCAGCCTCCGGCCTTGCGACAGCATTCCCCCCTTGCCCGACCAGCAGCGCAGATAGCCATCGGCATAGCCCAGCGCGATCGTGCCGATACGCATCGGGTGGGGCACGGTGAAAGTGGCGTTGTAGCCCAGCGTCTCGCCCGCCCCGACCCGGCGCACTTGCAGGATCGCCGCCATCGGATGCGCGACCTGGCCGATCACGCCTTGCAGTTCGGCCCGCTGGATGCCGCCGTAAAGCGAAAGGCCCGGCCGGGTGAGATCGCCGTGAAAGGCCTCGCCCAGCAGGATGCCCGCGCTGTTGGCCAGGCTGGCTCGCCGGTGGGGAATGCTGCGCCGCGCTTCCTCCCAGCGGCGGCGCTGGATATCGTTCAGCGCCCCGTCCTCCTCCGCCGAAACGAGGTGCGACAACAGCACGTCGATGTCGAGCCCGCGAATGGCTTCGTCGCCGATGCGGGCGAGCGGCAGGCCGAGCCGGTTCATCCCCGTGTCGACCATGAGGTCGCAAATGCCGCCGCCCGCATCGCGCCACAGCCGTGCCTGATGCGCCGAGTTGATCACCGGCTTCGTGCCCATGGCCACCCCATAGGCGGCGTCGGCGGCGGTCAGCGGTCCGTGCAGCACCGAAATCATCGCGGGCGGCACATGCGCCGCGACCGCGGGAACCTCGCTCCAGTGCGCAACGAAGAAATCGCGGCAGCCGGCCCCGGCCAGTGCCGGCACGACCGCAGCCGCGCCCAGGCCATATCCGTTCGCCTTGACCGCGGCGCCGGCACGGGCCTTGCCCGACAGGCGATCGAGCGTGTGCCAGTTGGCGGCCAGGGCGTCCCGGTCGATTTCCAGGCGTAGCGCTGCCGGGGGCGCCGGGGGGAAACCGTCAGGCGGCATCATCGCCGTAGTCGCGGGGGCGTCCGCCCTTGAGCCCCCAGATTGCGACGACGAGGCCGAAAGCGACGACGCTCCAGGTGTACCACAGCCCGGCGTAGGCATCGCCGGTGCGGGCATTGATGTAGCTGGCGATCAGCGGCAGGAAACCGCCGAGATAGCCCGCACCGATATGGTACGGGATCGACATCGAGCTATAGCGGATCTGTGGCGGGAACATCTCGGTCAGCAGCGCGGCGACACTGCCGTAAGTCAATGCCGACAGAAGGCCGAGGCTCATCAGGATCACCGCAATGCCGGCCAGCGCGCCCAGGCCGGGCTTCTGGACCGAGAAGTCGAAACCGTGTCCGGCAAGTGCCGCTTCGATGCCCGGCTTGCGCGTCTTGCCGTCGCTGAACCAGACCGGATCGATCGCAACCGGATCGCCGCCGACCGTCAGCGTGAGTCCCGGCTGTTGCCGGACGGTATAGGGAACGCCGCTCGCGCTCAGGGTTTCGAGCATCTTGCCGCAATCGCTCTGCCTGCGGCCGAAAAGATCCGCGAAAGGATCGGTGCTGCAAGCCTCGCCCGCGACAACGACCGGCGCGGCGGCGGCGCTGGCTTTCAGGCCGGGATTGGCAAGCGCGCCCATGCCCCAGAACAGCGGGAACAGCAGCACGAGCGTCGCCGCGGCGCCGATCACCAGTGGCAGTTTGCGCCCGACCTTGTCGGACCAGTGGCCGACGATGATGTAGAACACCATCGAAACCATCGCCGATAAGCCGACGATGATTTCGGTCGTCACGGTATCGAGCCGCATCGGCCCCTTGAGAAACGAAAGGCTGGTGAAAAACGCAGTGTACCAGATCGTCGTCAGCACCCCCGTCACCCCGAACAGCGCGACAAAGATCCGCTTCTTGTTGCCGGGATAGGTGAAGCTCTCGACGAAGGGATTGCGCGCGGTGTGGCCGGCTTCCTTCATCGCCAGGAAAACCGGGCTCTCGGACAGCTTGAGCCGCATCCACAGCGAGATCGCCAGCAACGCTATGGACAGCACGAAGGGCACGCGCCAGCCCCAGGCGGCGAATGTTTCATCCGCGAAAGCGAACTGGCAGGCAAGCACGACGCCCACCGACAGCACGAAGCCGCCGACCACGCCGGCCTGGATATAGCTCGAATGATAGCCGCGCCGGCCCGGTTCGGCATGTTCCGAAACGTAGATCGCCGCACCGCCGTATTCGCCGCCGAGCGCCAGGCCTTGCAGGATGCGCAGCAGGATCACGATAGCCGGCGCCCACAGGCCGATCGCCGCGGCCGAGGGGATCAGGCCGACGCCAGCGGTGGCGATGCCCATCAGCGTCACCGTGACGAGGAAGGTATATTTGCGCCCCAGGCGGTCTCCGAGGAAGCCGAACAGAATCGCGCCCAGCGGCCGGAAGCCGAAACCCACCGCGAACCCGGCCCAGACCAGCAGGACTTGCAGCGTCGCGTTATCGGCCGGAAAGAAAGCCTTGCCGATGATGGCCGCAAGCGTGCCGTAAATGAAGAAATCGTACCATTCGAAGACAGTGCCCGCCATCGAGGCGGCGATGACGAGGCGGATGTCCGCCGCGTCCGGCTCTGCGCGATCGGCCGTGACAGCCTGCTCCATGAATAACTCCCCACCCTTGGCGCGAATCGCCCCGGAATGATTTCGCGCCGGATGGAATCATCCGGCGACTTGCAAACTCACGCCAAACAAAAGATTTCCCAGGTTTTTGTTGTCGCATCGTTTTTTGCGCACGATGCTCTAGCGACGCATTCAATTCGTGGGAAGCATGTCGTGCGCGGCTCGCCAGGCGAGGCGGATCGCGCCGTGACGTGCCGGATAGTCGCGCGCCGGCGCGATCGCTGCGAGGCCGGGCCAGTCGGGCAAGGCGCTCCCGCCTGCCAGCCAGGCCGCAATCGCATCGTCCGCCGCACCGATCTCCTGCGCGCCGAGCCCCGCAGCGGCTCCGGCGAAGATCGCTGCGGCCGCCTGGCCGATGGCGCAGGCCTGCGCGCGCAGCGCAACGCGTGCGATCCGCCCGGCTGCATCGAGGTCGAGCCCCAGCGCAATCGTGCTGCCGCAGCCCTGCGAGCGGGCCTCTCCCTGCAACGGCAGGCTCTCGTCCCAAGGATAGGCGGCAAGGCCGGTCGCCAATGCCAGCACCTCGGGCGTGTAGAGAGCGGTCGTGGAAGCCGTCACGGCTTCTTCCGGTCGGCCGCTTCGGCCGCCGCGGCGGCTTCCTGACGGCGCTCGGCGATCATTTTCACCAGCGCCTCGCTGCTGGCGTTGACGAAGCGATAGCTGCGCGCGCGGGTGATCCAGTCCGGCCGGCCGCCCGCCCCCCAGACGGTATCGTAACCAAGCACCAGCACCGAGAAGGCCAGCACCACGACGATGATCCCCTTGATCGCGCCGAAGCCGAAGCCGAGCACCCGGTCGATCGGTCCGAGCACCGAATTGCGCGCCTTGCCGCCGAGCCGGTTGGCGATCAGCTTGACCATGCCGTAAGGCACCAGCAGCAGCAGCGCGAAAGCCAGCACCGATGCGCCCGATTCTGTCCCGACCGCCGGCAACAGCGAATGGCTCAACGGCATGTGCAGATAGTGGATCGCGAAAAGCGCGATGATCCAGGCGAGCAGCGCCAGCATTTCCTGCACGAAGCCGCGCAGGAAGCCGATGACGGCGGCCACGCCGACAATCACCAGAACCGCGATATCGAAGCCTGTCATGCCCGCCGGCCCCTATGCAGGCGACAGTATCCGGTCAACGATATTCGGCAGCAGCGCAATTTCGACATAGCTTACACCAGCCTCTGTTTTTCCGCCGCCGGCAGGGCCGAAGGCGCGGGTGAAGCCGAGCTTTGCAGCCTCGCGCTGCCGGATAGCCGAATGCGCGACCGGGCGCACCTCCCCGGCGAGCGAAATCTCGCCGAACCAGACCGCAGCCCCCGGCAGCGGCCGGTCGCCGAGTGCGGAAATCAGTGCCGCCGCGACGGCCAGGTCGGCGGCGGGATCGGCCAGGCGATAGCCCCCGGCGACGTTCAGATAGACCTCGGCCGAGGAGAAGTTCAGCCCGCAGCGCGCCTCAAGCACCGCGAGCAGCATGGCGAGCCGCCCGCTGTCCCAGCCGACCACCGCCCGGCGCGGCGTCGCTCCGCTGGCGAGGCGGACAATCAGCGCCTGGATCTCGACCAGCACCGGCCGGGTGCCTTCCATGGCCGGGAACACGGCGCTGCCGGGCACCGGCTCCTCGCGGCCCGACAGGAACAGCATCGAGGGATTGGCGACTTCCTCCAGCCCCTGCCCGGCCATGGCGAAGACACCGATTTCGTCGACCGGGCCGAAACGGTTCTTGAGGCTCCTGAGAATGCGGTACTGGTGGCTGCGCTCACCCTCGAAGCTCATCACCACGTCGACCATGTGTTCGAGCACGCGGGGGCCAGCAATCGCGCCGTCCTTGGTGACGTGGCCGACCAGCACCAGCGCGACGCCGTTCTCCTTGGCATAGCGGATCAACTCGAACGCGCAGCCGCGCACCTGGCTGACCGTGCCCGGCGCGCCCTCGATCTGGTCCGAATGCATCGTCTGGATCGAATCGATGACCAGCAGCGCCGGTGCGGCGCCAAGAAATTCCGGGCCGCCGAGCGTGGTGAGAATGTCGCGTACCGAAGTTGCGGCGGCGAGACTGACCGGAGCACCGGCGAGGCCCAGCCGTTCGGCACGCAGCCGCACCTGGCCTGCCGCTTCCTCACCGCTGATGTAAACGGCCCGGCCGCCGGCCTGCGCGATCCGCGCCGCGGCCTGGAGCAGCAGCGTCGACTTGCCGATGCCGGGATCGCCGCCCATCAGAATCGCCGATCCCGGCACCAGCCCGCCGCCGAGCGCGCGGTCGAACTCCGCAAGCCCGGTGGCGCGGCGCTGAAGCCTTTCTCCCGGTGCATCGAGCGGCTCGAAAGCGATGGCCCGGCCGCCCGAGGACAAGTGATGCCTGGCCGAGAACACGGTCTCCGGCACTTCCTCGACAAGCGTGTTCCATTCGCCGCAGTCGGCGCATTGTCCCTGCCAGCGGTTGCTGAGGCTGCCGCAGGCCTGGCAGACGAAGCGGCGCCTGGGTTTTGCCATGCGCCACGCTTATCCGGAACGTACAGGGAACGCAAGTGCCCGGCGATTGTCTATGCAGTTTCGATATCGGTCTGAGGAAAGTCGTCTCCCTTGTAGAGCAGGGGAACGCCGGCGATCCGGGCACAGGCATAAGCGAAGCAATCGCCGAAGTTGAGCGAGGCAGGATGACGCGACTTTCCGTACCGGTCATAAGCATCGATAGCTTGATTGCGAGCTTCCGCGGGTACGGCAATGACCCGAATTTCCGCGAGGCCGAGGAATCCCTCTACAGCCTGGTGGGCATGACGAACCTCCAGATCCAGGTTTCGTGCGATTGCCAGTACGGTTTCCCAGACGGCCAGCGGCGATGTGATCCGGATGCGCGCCTTCTGAATACGGGCCAACAGTTCCGGAGCGTCGCCTTCATCGGCCAATATGGCGGTGAGTGCCGAAGCGTCTATGAACATTACGGCTCACCATAGAGGCTATCGATGAATTCCTTGTTCGCAGGCTTGCCCGCACCGGGGCCTGCTTTTTCGCGCAGGGAACGGGCAAATGCCAATCCGCGCTCGACAAGGGACGGCGCTTCCTGCTCGCGTTTGAGTTCGTGACGCAACGCGCGTCGCACCGCCTCGGTCTTGCTGATACGCTGCAACATGGCCAGGCGCTCGGCCATCCGGTTGACTTCGGCATCTTTCACATAAAGCGACACGGTATATCCTCCTGATTTCAGGATATACTCCATTTATATCCAAGCGCCAACCCCTGCCCCTTCCTCATGGGCACCGCTACCGCGACAAACCTATCATGCGTGCCACGGGCAAACAGACGCCCGAGGCCGATCATCGCGCCCGCAATTGCCGCGGGGGATTGATCGCGGCGGCGATCCTCTGCATCCCTCCGACCATGCGCCAGAAGGAACTCCGCATCGCCCTCGTCTGCTACGGTGGAGTCAGCCTGGCAGTCTATATGCACGGCGTCACCAAGGAGCTGTGGAAGCTGACGCGCGCGAGCCGGGCGATCGCTGCCGGCGCAGACGAATCGGCCGGTGTCGAGCAGGTCTATCGCCGCCTGTTGCAGCATATCGAGACAAGGCATGCAGTGCGCCTGCGCGTGATGGTCGACGTGATCGCGGGTGCCAGCGCGGGCGGACTCAACGGTGTGTTTCTTGCCCAGGCGATCCATTCGGGCCAGTCGCTCGAGCCGCTGACCCGGCTCTGGCTCGAATGCGCCGATGTCGATGTGCTGCTCGATCCCGATGCGCGGCCCTGGTCGCGCTTCGCCAAGTTCTGGGCACTGCCGCTGGTCGGCTGGATGCTGCGGCGGCCGGACAACGTCGTTTCGGCCAGTGTCGCACCCGAGACGCGCGCCGAAGTGCGAGCCAAGCTTTCCCGGCTGATCCGCTCGCGCTGGTTCGAGGCGCCGTTCGGCGGACTCGGCTTCTCGCGGCTTATCGCCGACGCGCTGACGGCGATGGCCGATTCCCGGGAAGCGGATGGGGCCGGCTTGCCGCTGCTGCCGGCCGGCCACCCGCTCGACCTGTTCGTCACCGCGACCGACTTCAAGGGGCATATGCAGGCATTGCGGCTGCACAGCCCGCCGCTGGTGCAGGAAAGCGAGCACCGCCTGTCGATCGGTTTCCGCGCGGTGACGCCAGCCCAGCCCGGCGGCATGCTGGCGCCGATTCCCGAGCTTTGCTTCGCCGCACGCGCCACTGCGAGCTTCCCCGGCGCCTTCCCCGCGCTGCAAATCGCCGAGATCGACGCGCTCGCCGCCGAGCGCGGCATCGCCTGGCCGACGCGCACCGCTTTCATCGAGCGGATCATGCCCGAACATGCCGGGCGCGGCACGGCCGAGGGCGTCTCGCTGATCGACGGCTCGGTGCTGGTCAACGCCCCGTTTGCCGAAGCCATGGGCGTGCTGGCCGACCGCCCGGCGCAGCGCGAAGTCGACCGGCGCTTCGTCTATATCGACCCCCGGCCCGACAAAGTCGGCGGCCTCCAGCGCGACGATCCGAGCCCGCCGGGCTGGTTCTCGGTGATCTTCGGCTCGCTCTCCTCGATCCCGCGGGAGCAGCCGGTGCGCGACAACCTGGAGGAACTGGCCCGCCAGTCGCGCGAGCGCGTACACTTGCGCGAGATCGTGCAGGCGCTGCGCCCCGAAGTCGAGACGACAGTGGAGAAGCTGTTCGGTCACACGCTGTTCCTCGACCGGCCGACGGCGAAGCGGCTGGCCAACTGGCGTGCCAAGGCGCAGCAGGCGGCGGCTGCGCAATCGGGCTTCGCCTGGCACGGCTACGCCCGGGTCAAGTTCGCCGGCGTGGTCGGCCTGCTGGCCGGGATCATCCACGATGCCGCGCCCGGTCTGTCGCTGCCTTCGCCCGAGCCGATCGCCACGCATCTGACGACCTATCTCGCCGCGCACGGGCTCGGCCATATTGCCGATGTGCGCGGCGGCGCTTCGCAGCAGGCGATCGCCTTCTTCAGCGATCACGACCTGCCATTCCGCATCCGCCGCCTGCGCCTGCTCGCGCGCCGGCTGACGGGGGACTGGGACGGTCCGCCCGAAGGGCAAGGCGGCGGCGAAGTGGCGGAGGAAGCACGCGAGAAGGCGCGCGATGCGGTCTATAATGCACTGTCGCTCTATTTCGACCGCGAATCATCGGACTGGCTGGGCAAGGATTTCGCCGGGCTTGCGGAAAAGGTGTTCCAGGAGCCGGGCGCAGTGCTCGCAGGCATCGCCGCCCGCCGCCGGCTTGCCGAGGCCGACCGGCTGGTCGACGCCATGCTCGCTTCCGCCATGGCCGGGATGCCGGCGCCGCTGCGCCGCCGTATGCTGCTCGCCTATCTCGGCTATCCCTTCTACGATACCGTGACCTTGCCGCTGTTGCGCGGCGAGGGGCTGACCGAGTTCGATCCGGTGAAAGTCGACCGCATCTCGCCCGACGATGCCCGCTCGATCCGCACCGGCGGCACCCAGGCAACGCTGCGCGGCCTGGAGTTCTACAATTTCGGTGCCTTCTTCAGCCGCGCCTATCGCGAGAACGATTACCTCTGGGGCCGGCTGCACGGCGCGGAGCGGATGATCGACCTCGTCGCCTCCGCCCTGCCCGACAACGCGACACTGTCGGCCGGGGAAATGCAAGCATTCAAACGCGAGGCGTTCCTGGCGATCCTCGACGAGGAGGAAACCCGGTTGCAAGCCGATCCGGGGCTGGTGCGGGGACTGCGGGAAGAAGTGATGGGCGCGGCCTGATCGGGTCCGCACCGGAGTCGTTGTTGTGTAATTGCAACACTCGATCCTCTCCGGCACGGGGAGAGGGACCGCCAGCGCTGCGGCATCGACGCCGG
>JAITWR010000109.1 GCA_031285165.1 Novosphingobium sp. | reverse complement strand
GGACTGTCCCGGCTCGTCGGACCTCTGGGGGAGCCGGGCATCGGGATGCCGATGCGCGGGGGCGCCAGCGTGCCGCGCACGGCCGGGCCTTCGCGGACAGGCAGCTAGTTGGCCGGTCGATCGAGATACAAATAGAGCGGATCGAACTCGGCGAGCGATTCCAGCCCCGGCCGATCGTGGATCGTAACCTGGCCACCGCGAAAATCCGCCAGGCCCGCCTCGCGCAACTCGCGCAGCACGCGGTTCACGTGCACGCCGGTGAGGCCGAGGCACTCGGCGAACTGGTTCTGCGTGATCGGCAGGCGGAAGCTGTTGCCTTCGGCTGCGCCCACCACGAGCAGCCGCGACTGCAACTCGCAGAACAGGTGCGCGGCACGCTCGATCGCATTGCGCCGCCCCAGCGAGACTTCCCATTCGCGATGGATGCTCGCGTCGAGATTGGTCGAGAACCAGAAGGCGCGGGTGAGGCTCGGGAAACGATTGGTGATCTCCCTGACCCGGGCGTGCGGCGCGCGGGCGATGCGGCAGGGAGTGAGGGTGATCACGTTGTGATCGAGATAGCCGAGCGTGTAGCCGTGCAGGTCGGCGAAATCGCCGGGCACATGCACATGCGTGATCTGGCGCTGGCCGTTGCTGAGGTCCTTGTAGCGTGCGAGCAGGCCCTCGAGCAGCAGGAGCGAGCTGTTCAGCCGCTCGCCGCGCCGCACGATCACCTGCTCGGCCGCATGGTCGAAGGGACCCTGCAGCACGGCACGAAGCGCTTCCTCCTCCGGAGCGCCGATTTCGCAGCGCAGCCGGAGCTTCTTCAGATGTTTGTCGATCATGGATGGCCGGGGGTTATCGCTGGTCCGCGTCGTAGTTCTTCAGCTTGCCGCTTTCGCTGCGTCGGATGGCATCGGCGCGGGCTTCGCCGTTCCGTTCGAGATCGGAGCGCGGGTCTTCACGATCGTTCATCCTCTCTCTCCTCCTCAGGCAATGGGCTGGCCCGGCGCGGGCACCGCAGGCGTGGACGGTTGCGGTGCCGGTACGTCGATGTCCGGTGCCGGCGGATCCAGCTCCGGGGGCGGGCTCGTCGGCTGGCCCGGGCGCGGCGCCGGCGGTTGCTCGGCGGGCGGCACGGTGGGCTGGACGGGCGGCTCAACGGGCACGGTCAGTCTCCTTGTTTCGGTTGACCAACGCTTCGTGTCGCGATGAAGTTGCCTCCGCCCTTGCGATGAAGGCCCCGACTGCTATAGAGCCCGCCGACCGGCGGTGCCCTGTGCGGGCGTGGCGGAACTGGTAGACGCGCCAGATTTAGGTTCGCGTCAACTTGTTAAATTATCTCTATAAAACAACAGCTTGCACGAACGCAAAACGCGTCCGTGTCCAAGTCTGTGTCCAAACTAGCGATGGGGAAGGGCGCCCAGCCCGGGCGCTAACGCGGCCAACGGGGCATGGCGTGCGATGGCCGGGAAGCTAGCAGGCCTAGCTAACTTGGCCAGTGAAATCCGATGACCATCCACCAACGTGTGCGAGCCAAGCCAGTGTCGTGCCGTACGCCCATGAACTTCGAAGCAATCATTGTTCCTGACGTGCGCCCCTGGAATGTGACCGATTTTGAGTAGAGTCCGACGCAAAGGAGTCGGACGAGAATGAAGCGCAGCAGGTTCAGCGAAGAGCAGATCATCGCGATCTTGAAGGAGCAGGAGGCGGGTATGGCGACGGCGGAGGTGTGCCGGCGCCACGGGATCAGCTCACCGACGTTCTACAAGTGGAAGTCGAAATATGGCGGGCTGGAGGTGTCCGAGGCTCGGCGGTTGCGGGCGCTGGAGGACGAGAACGCGCGGCTGAAGAAGCTGCTGGCCGAAGCGATGCTCGACAATGTCGTACTGAAGGATCTGGCCTCAAAAAAATGGTGACGCCCGACGCTAGGCGGGAAGCCGTCGCTCATGCTCGTAAGCATCACGGGCTGAGCGAGCGTCGGGCGTGCAGTCTTGTCGGCGTGAGCCGCCGGGTGATCCGGTATCAGCCGACGAGAGGCGATGATGCGCCCTTGCGGACGCGTCTGCGCGAGCTGGCGGCGGAACGCCGCCGGTTCGGCTATCGCCGTCTGGGCTATCTGCTGGCGCGGGAGGGCATGACGCCCAACCACAAGAAGCTGCGGCGCATTTACCGCGAGGAGAATCTGCGGGTCCGGCGTCGCGGCGGTCGCAAACGTGCGCTTGGAACGCGGGCGCCGATGCTGTTGCCGAACGGCCCGAACCAGCGCTGGTCGCTCGACTTCGTGTCCGACACGCTGACGTGCAGCCGGCGGTTCCGCATCTTGTGCGTGGTCGACGACTACGCGCGCGAGTGCTTGGCGCTGGTGGCCGATACCTCGCTGTCGGGCGCGCGGGTCGCTCGGGAACTGACGCGGCTGATCGGGCTGCGCGGCAAGCCGCACACGGTGGTCAGCGATAACGGAACCGAACTGACCTCGTCGGCCATCCTGCGCTGGTCGCAGGAACGTCAGGTCGAGTGGCATTACATCGCGCCGGGCAAGCCGATGCAGAACGGCTTCGTCGAGAGCTTCAACGGGCGCCTGCGGGACGAATGCCTCAACGAGACGCTGTTCACGTCGCTGGCCCATGCCCGGTTCGTGCTCGCCGCCTGGCAGCACGATTACAACCACGTCAGGCCGCACTCGAAACTGGGCGGGAAGACCCCCGCCGAGATCGCCGGCCAACGTGCCTGGGGGCATGCCCCCAGGCACGTTGCCATCCCATCAACCAACCATCATGAAGGAGCCGGACTCTACCTCTGAGTGGTAACAATCAGGGGCGCACGTCA
>JAITWR010000088.1 GCA_031285165.1 Novosphingobium sp. | reverse complement strand
CGGTCGAGGCAGGGCAGACAGGAAAGCAGTGGCCAGGGAAGGAAAGCACAGGCCGAGCGATGCCCGGGCCGTCCGGTCGCGCGGGGCGATGCGCAGGGCCATGCTCGAACTTCTGGAAGCGCGCAGCCTCGATCGCATTTCCATCAAGGACGTCACGCTCACCGCCAGGGTCAGCTATCCCACCTTCTTCCGCAACTACACATCGAAGACGGATCTGCTGGGCGACATCGCGGCCGAAGAGGTGCAGCAGCTTATCGCGCTCATGCTGTCCTATGTCGACAGGTCCGATCTCCAGGGCAATGCCGAGGGCATCTGCCGCTATGTGGAAGAACACCGGCGGCTATGGACCGTGCTGCTCAACACCGGCGCCTCGCCAATCATGCGCGATGAGTTCATCAAGGCGGGCATGGCGAGTGTGGAGGATCGGGGGCGGATCAACCCCGGCCTGCCGCTCGACATGGTTTCCGCATTCGTCGCAGGCGGCCTGTTCGAAATCCTGGCCTGGTGGCTGCGCCAGCCGGAAGACTATCCCGCCGGGCGGATCGCCGCATTCCTGAAGCTGCTGGTGCTTGAGCCGACCGTCGTGCCGCATGACGTTTGACGTGCCGGCGGGGGCAATGGCATCCCCCCTCCCCCCGCAAGCCGGACGGCAAAGCCGCCTCCGATGGGTGAGGTGAAATTGACATTATATTGATATATTTATAGAAAATCGTCCGCATGGCTGCCATTGTCCGATTTTTCGGCCCATGGCGCCATTCTTCGGCATTGCGAACGGCCTTTCTTCGTGTCATTTTGACGGCTGCACAAATTCTTCCGGCACGCGGGTTTCCTGCAAGCCGGCGGATGGATCTCGGTTGGGGGGAGCGCATGATCAGATCTGAACTTTTGCAGGCCCTGGCAAGGGAAAACCCCGAGTTGCGGCTTGAGGACGTAGAATGCGCGGTCGACACTTTCTTCGACGAAGTCGCCGGACGACTCGCCGACGGCGGCCGGGTCGAGTTGCGCGGTTTCGGCGCTTTCTCGACTCGCCAGCGCGAAGCGCGCAAGGGCCGCAACCCGCGCACCGGCGATATGGTGCATGTGCCTGAAAAGCGCGTGCCCTATTTCAAGCCGGGCAAGGAAATGCGCGCCCGCCTGAACGTCGGGTAAGCCGACGGATGGAGGATGCGGCATTGCTGCCGGCTCCGTCATCTGCCACGGCCCTGCACGTCATCGCTGCGCGGACGTGGCGGAATGGTAGACGCAGCGGACTTAAAATCCGCTTGGGTATCCCAGTGCGGGTTCGAGTCCCGCCGTCCGCACCAATCGGCCCGCGCATGGCCGGACCCCGCCATCGCCATGCGGCCGCATGGCGCGGAACCGGGGAGAAACCCGGCTGAAAAAACAATCCGAAAAAGGGAGGATGCCATGAAACAACGACAGGATGATACCGACAGGCGCAGGCAGGCCCGGCTTGCTGCGATTCTTGCAGCGAGCGCGCTTGCGGCGCCCTTCGCGGCAACGCCGGCGCTGGCCCAGGCCGGCGGCGAGGCCAGCATCGACAGCAATACGATCATCGTCACCGCACAGCGCCGGCAGGAAGCGCTCGAAGACGTGCCGATGTCGGTCGCGGTCGTGACCGGCGACACGCTGGCGACAGCGGGCGTCAGCAACCTGCGCGATCTCGCCAACATCACGTCGGGCTATCAGCTCGGCGCGGGCGGCGCCTTCCCGCAGCCGGCGATCCGCGGCGTCACCACGATCATCAACGGTTCCTATGAGAACAACGTCGCGGTCTATGTCGACGGGCTTTACCAGACGGTCGCGCAGGCCATCAACATCGATCTGCCGAACGTCGAGAACATCCAGATCCTCAAGGGTCCGCAAGGCACGCTCTATGGCCGCAACGCTACGGGCGGCGCGCTCCTGCTGACCACGATCAGGCCGGGCGACACCTGGAAGGGCAAGGCCGAGCTGACCTATGCCATGTACGACGACAAGCGGGCCTCGGGCTATGTCGCCGGACCGCTGAACGACGCCATCGGCATCAGCGCGGCCGGCTACGTCCGCCGCAGCGACGGCTACTACAAGTTCGCCAGCCGCACCGTGGTCGGCGCCACCGAGGGCCATGCCGCGCCGATCGAGCAGGATTCCGCGCGCCTCAAGCTGGTTGCGCGCATGGCGGACAATTTCACGGGCACGCTCGCCTATGCCTATACGCGCGTCAGCGATACACGCACCAACGTCTATTCGCCGATCGAGAACGTCGTTGCGACTTATGGCCTGATGCCCGCGGGCGCCCAGCGGCCGATGCGGCTGGGAGTCTATGCCTATGACCCGGAAGCGGTCATGGAAGTGAAACAGCACGAGGTCGGCCTGACGCTCGAACTCGATACCGCCATCGGCAAGCTGCGCTCGATCTCGGGCTACGCGATCACCAATACCGAAAACCGTTTCGACTTCGACGGATCGTGGATCCCGATGGCCTACAGCGACAACCGGCTGCGCGAGAAAACCTTCCAGCAGGCGGTGGACCTTACCATCGACACCATCGAGCATGTCGACCTGATCGTCGGCGGCACCTATTTCCACGACCACGTCTATTACCCGCAATTCGGCCTCAACTATACGGGGCGATCGTCGATCTATACGACCGCCCCGGCGACGCGGGACGCAACGCTTGCCGATTTCGATATCCTGTCGCAATCGGATTTCAACCAGAAGAAGAATGCCTGGGCGCTCTATGCCGACATGACCTTCCATGCCACCGACCGGCTCAGTCTGAACGTCGGCGGCCGTTACAGCGAGGAGAAGCAGAACGTCTTCTCGCAGGCATTCTCGGCCAGCGCGGCCTCCGCGCGCCCGGCCAACAACCAGAGCGCCAGGTTCCGCAAGTTTACCCCGCGCGCCTCGATCCGCTATGAGGTCAGCCCGCGCACCAATATCTATGCGTCCTATTCGCAAGGCTTCCGCAGCGGCGCTTTCAATTCGCAGCAGCCGGCCTGCGCGGTGACCGATCCGTCGTGCTACACCCCGGCCAAGCAGGAAACGATCGACGCCTTCGAAATCGGCTTCAAGACGGCGCAGCACAACTTCCGCGCCGAATTGGCCGGGTTCTACTATGATTACAAGAACTTGCAGGTCAGCGCGACCAAGACGGTCAACGGCTTCCCCTTCGTCGACGTGACCAACGCGCCGAAGGCGGAAATCTATGGCGTCGAGGCCAATTTCGAAGTCAATCCGGTCGAGAACCTGACCATCCGCGCCAGCGCGACCTGGCTGCACGCGCGCTATGGCGATGGTTTCCTGTTCAGCGGCACCGGCGTAGCCAATGCGGGGACGGGCGGCGGTGTCGGCATCAACCAGAACAGCGATCCGCTCAAGACCTATCTCAACGTCGGCCAGATCCAGGATCTGTCGGGCCTGCAAATGTCGCGCGCGCCCGATTTCACCGGCAATATCGGCTTCGACTATCTGGTGCCGATGGGCGACGGCGGGCTCCGTTTTGCCGCGAACGTCAAATATACCAGCAGCTATGTGGTGACGAACCCGTCGGTCTGGGGCAACGGTGCGGGCGTCCCGGCTGGCCGCCAGCGCGAACAGCGCTTCCGCGAAGGCGCTTTCGCCCTGCTCAATATGTCGGTCACATGGACCGATCCCGGCGATCACTATTATGTGCGGGTCTGGGGCAACAACCTGACCGACCACAAGTATCGCCTGCACTATACCGGCACTACGACTTACGGCACTTATGAGCCGATGGCCGAGCCGCGCGTGGTCGGCGGGACTGTCGGTTACAAGTTCTGATCGCGGGTATCCGCGGCAATGCAGGCCCGGCTGCGCCCTGACGCGGCCGGGCCTTTTTTCCGGTATCGAGCCCGCCATGCGAACAGGAGCCCCGGCAAACGTGGTTGATGCGGATACCCTGTCCCTGTTGCGCACCGATCTGGAAGCGGAGGCGCGGCGGCTGGGCTTCGTGGCCGTCGGCGTGGCGCCCGCCGGTGAGGATGCGGGTGCCGCGGAGCGGCTGGAGGCATGGCTGGCGGAAGGGATGCACGGCGCGATGGGCTGGATGGCACAGCGCGCGCACCACCGCCGCTCGCCGCAAGCATTGTGGCCCGAAGCGAGAAGCGTGATCGGCCTCGGCATGAGCTATGCGCCCGCACACGATCCGCTGGTGCTGGACGCGCATCCCGGCCGCGCGCGGATATCGGCCTATGCGCAAGGCGCCGACTATCACGACGTGGTCAAGAAAGCGCTGAAGGCGCTGGCGCGCTGGCTGGTCGAGGCGGCGAGAAAGCGCCGGCTGGGGCCGGAGAATGGAGACATCGGGGTCAAGGTCTTCGTCGATACGGCGCCGGTGATGGAAAAGCCCCTGGGCGCGGCGGCCGGGATCGGCTGGCAGGGCAAGCACACCAATCTCGTCAGCCGCGAGCACGGCTCCTGGCTGTTCCTCGGAACGATCTGCACCACGCTCGAACTGACGCCCGATGCGCCGGGCAATGACCGCTGCGGCTCGTGCCGCGCCTGCCAGGATGCCTGCCCGACCGCAGCCTTTCCCCAACCCTACCGCCTGGATGCGCGGCGCTGCATCAGCTATCTGACGATCGAGCACAAAGGGCCGATCCCCGAGCAATTCCGGGCCGCGATGGGCAACCGCATCTACGGCTGTGACGATTGCCTGGCGGTGTGCCCCTGGAACAAGTTCGCCGCCGGCGCGGCAGCGATGCGCGCCTTCCTGCCGCGCGCCGAACTGGCCGCGCCCAGGCTGGCAGAGCTGCTGGCACTGGACGATGCGGGCTTCCGCAGGCTTTTCTCCGGCTCCCCGATCAAGCGTATCGGGCGCGATCGCTTCGTGCGCAACTGCCTGATCGCCGCGGGGAACAGCGGGGACGCGGGACTGCTGGCGCGGGTGCAGGCATTGTGCAGCGATCCCGATCCGGCCGTCGCCGAAGCCGCGGCATGGGCGGCGGCCCGGCTGGCTTCTCCCTGCCCGGCGGCGTCGCCGGATGGGGGAGATATCTAGAGCAGTTCCTTCAGCGGCACGCCGGCATCGGCCAGCCGCGCCGGGTCCGGGCTTGCCCCGGCCTCGACCAGCTTCCTGCCCTGGACATAGTCCTTGACCATGTTGACGCAGTCGAGCGCGATGACCTTGCCGTCCTTGAGATAGACCACCGAGAACGCACGATCATCGGGATTCCCGCGCAGCACCGTCTGGTCATAGCCGACCGAAAGCCCGGCGGTCTGCAAGCGCAGGTCGTACTGGTTCGACCAGAACCAGGGGAAGGCGTTGTAGGGCTGTTCATCGCCCAGGATCTGTTTGGCCACGCAGGTTGCCTGATCGTTGGCGTTCTGCACCGATTCGACGCGCATCACCGCGCCGCCCGCATAGCCGGCGGCGAAAGCGGCGCAATCGCCGATCGCATAGATATCGGGCAGCGAGGTGCGGCAGTATTCGTCGATATCGACGCCGTTACCGCCGCTCGCACCCGCAGCGATCAGCGGGCCGACCGCCGGGACGATGCCGATGCCGACAATCACCGCATCGGCCGGCAGCACGGTGCCGTCGGCCAGCTTGACGCCGCTGACCCGGCCTTCACCGACCAGTTCCTCGACCGCAGCGCCCGTGCGCAGATCGACACCGTGGTTGCGGTGTTCCTTTTCGTAGAAGGCTGAAAGCTCGGGGCCGGCGACGCGGGCCAGCACGCGCGGCAGCGCTTCGAGCAGCGTCACCTTGCAGCCGAGCTTGGTCAGCACCGCCGCCGCCTCAAGCCCGATATAGCCGCCGCCGATCACGACGATATTGCGCACGCCGCCATCGATCTCGCCCATCAGTTGATCGCAATCGGAACGGGTGCGGACCGAGTGGAGGCCGGCAAGGTCCGCGCCCGGACAGGTCAGCCGCCGCGGATCGCCGCCGGTTGCCCAGACGAGCTTGCCGTAAGCCATGCTCTCGCCGTTCGAGAGCGTGATTTCCTTCTTTGCGGGATCGACCGCGGTGACTTCGGTGTTGAGCAGCAGATGAACGCCCTTCTCCTCCCAGAAAGCGGGCGGGCGGATATAGAGCCGGTCGAACGTCTTTTCGCGGGCGAAATATTCCTTGGACAGCGGCGGCCGCTCATACGGCGGCTCGGGCTCGCGTCCGATCAGCGCGATCGATCCGGTGAATCCGCCCTGGCGCAAGGCGATGGCGCACTGCGCCCCGCCATGCCCCGCTCCCACGATGACGACATCTGCCTGTTTCATGCCCGTTCGATTGGACAAATTTGCCGCGGCGTCAATGGGGCTCGGTATGGGTGTGAGCCGTTATGGATCATGGAACCGCATCGCTCACCCCCCGGAACGGGCAGGAACCGCCCTCACCGTGCCAGCAGGTTGCGCGCCTGGCTGGCAAGCTGGGCGAGGATCGCTGGCGAGACTGCTACCGAGGCCCTGGCACGGGCGATCATCGCGCGGAACTGGCGGATCGCCTGCGCCTGCGCCCCGGCCCAGCGGCCGACCGCAGCCGCGGGATCGGCCTTGCGCGAGATCGTGCGGCGCAGGAAATCGAGCCGCATCTGCTGGAAATCGCGGGCGAGGCCGGCAACGAGCAGCCGCTCCCAGGTATCCGACGGGTTCATCCGCACCGCGCTGGCCTGCGCCCAGTCGAGCCCCAGCCGCGTGCCGAGGTCGATGAAAGCGGCGGTGAGCGCCGTTGCGGACACGCCGATGGCCCGCGCCAGACCGGACAGGCCGACCGCACCATCCATGTCGCACAGATGCGCGACCATGCCGGCTTCCGCCGCGGGCGCACCGGCCGCCGTCAGTTCGCCGCGCAACCGCTCCGACGCCGCGCGCCCTTCGCTGCCGAGCAGTTCCCGCGCCCGGCGGGCGAGCCGGTCGACCCCCGGTTTGAGCCCGGTGACAAGATCGGTGGGATGAGCGAGGCCCGCACCCGCACGCAGCAGATCGGCAATCTGCGGGCGCAATGCCGCCGCGGCGCGGTGGAACAGCAGGATGCGCGCCGGCTCAGGCATCTCCGCCGTCTCGATCGCCTGCCACACCGCGTCCATGCCGAACAGCCGTTCGGCCGCAACGAAGCCGGCGCAGACCTGCGCCAGCGTTGCGCCTTCCTGCTCGACCAGTTCGAAGGGATGGACCAGGCCGAGCCGGTTGATCATGCGGTTGGCCAGCCTCGTCGCGATGATCTCGCGCCGCAGGCGATGCGCCAGAATGTCCCGGCGGAACTTGCGGCGCATCTGCGGCGGGAAAGCGGCAAGCAGATCCCCGGTCAGTCCGGGGTCGTCCGGCAGGGTCGAATCCTCCAGCTCTTCCTGCACCGCCAGCTTCGCGCTCGACAGCAGCACCGCGATCTCGGGCCGGGTGAGGCCGTGCCCGTCGGCCGCGCGGCGGGCAAGCGTCTCGCTGTCGGCCAGCCCCTCGGTCTTGCGGTCGAGGTGGCCGCGTTCCTCAAGCATCTCGATGACGCGGATGAAGGACGGTGTTGCCGCCGGTCCCGGCGCCTCGGCGATCGACAGGCCGAGCGCCTGTAGCCGGTTGTCCTCAAGTACGATCGCGGCGACTTCGCCGGTCATCTCGCCCAGCAGCCTGACCCGCGCCTTCTCGCCCAATCGTCCGTCGCGCCTGGCCGAAGCCAGGCCGATCTTGATGTTCACCTCATTGTCCGAGCTGTCGACACCGGCCGAATTGTCGATGAAATCGGCATTGATGCGGCCGCCCGCACCCCCGTTGGCATGCAAGGCGTATTCGATGCGCCCGGCCTGGGTGCAGCCGAGATTCGCGCCCTCGCCGACGACATGGGCGCGCACTTGCGCACCGTTCACCCGCAGCGCATCGTTTGCCGGATCCCCGACCTGGGCGTTGTTCTCGCTCGCAGCCTTTACATAAGTACCGATGCCGCCGAACCAGAGCAGATCGACGGGCGCTTTGAGAATCGCCGAGATCAGCGTTTCGGGGTCCGCGCTTTCGGCATCGATATCCAGCACGGCGCGCGCCTCCGCGCTCAGGGGGATTTCCTTCAGCGTGCGCGGGAAACAGCCGCCGCCCCTGGAAATCAGCGACTTGTCGTAATCGTCCCAGCTCGAACGCGGCAGGCCGAACAGCCGCTTGCGCTCGGCCCAGCTCGCGGCCGGATCGGGATCGGGATCGATAAAGACGTGGCGGTGATCGAAAGCGGCGACCAGCCTGATCGCCTGCGATTGCAGCATGCCGTTGCCGAAAACGTCGCCCGCCATGTCGCCGCAGCCGACCACGCGCACGCTTTCGGCCTGCACGTCGACACCGCGCTCGCGGAAATGCCGCTGCACGCTGATCCAGGCGCCGCGGGCGGTGATGCCCATCTCCTTGTGATCGTAGCCTTTCGACCCGCCGCTGGCGAAAGCATCGCCGAGCCAGAAATCCTGCTCCGCGGCCAGGGCGTTGGCAGTGTCGGAAAAACTGGCGGTGCCCTTGTCGGCGGCGACGACGAAATAGGCGTCCTCGCCGTCGCGGATGACCATGCCTTTGGGGTGGACGACCTTGCCACCGACGAGATTGTCGGTCACTGCCAGCAGCGAGCGGATGAAGACCCGATAGCTCGCCTTGCCCTCGGCCAGCCAGGCCTCGCGCTCGCGGGCGGGATCGGGCAGGTGCTTGGGATAGAAGCCGCCCTTGGCGCCGGTCGGCACGATCACCGCGTTCTTGACCCGCTGCGCCTTCATCAGCCCGAGAATCTCGGTGCGGAAATCGTCGCGCCGGTCGGACCAGCGCAGGCCGCCGCGCGCCACCGGGCCGGCGCGCAAGTGGATGCCTTCGACCCGGCGCGAATAGACGAAGATTTCGCGCCAGGGCACCGGCTTCGGCAGACCGGGCACGGCGGCGGAATCGATCTTGAAGGCAAGTGCGGTTTCAGGCCCGGTTTCGGGCAAGACGAAAGCGTTCGAGCGCAGCACCGCTTCCACCAGCGCCCGGTAGTGGCGCAGCAGCCGGTCGTCGTTGATCGCCGAGACTTGCGCCAGCCCGTCGCGGATCGCCGCCTGTGCGGCCTGCCCGGCCCTGGCGCGGCTGCCGGCAAAGCCCGGATCGTGGCGCGCGACGAACAGATCGATCAGCCCGCGCGTCACCTGCGGGGCGTTCGCCAGCGCATCGACCGCGGTGGCGATGCCGTAAGACAGCGTCGCCTGGCGCAAGTAGCGATACCAGGCGCGCAGCCAGTCGGCCTCGTGCGCGGCAAGGCCGGTGGCAGTGATCAGCCGGTTGAAGCCATCGTCCTCGGCCGTGCCGTTGAGCACTGCCGCGATTGCCGCCTCGACTTCGCTGGCGCGCGCCATCAGGTCTCCGCCGGCAAGGCCGCGCGGCAGGTCGAGCCGGAAATCGTGAATCGCGCCGAGATTGCCGTCGTCGAGCATCGTCGGCATGTCACCGGCAACGCGGAAGCCGAAGTTCTCCAGCATCGGCACCGCATCGGACAGTTCGAGCGCGCCGTGGCGCTGGTAGAGCTTCAGATGCACCCGGCCTTCGCCGCAGTGTTCCGGGCAATGGAAACGCGCATCGCGGCGCGGAGCCGCATCGGCACCATCGGCGGCAAGCCCGTGCAGCCGCAGGATGTCCTGCGCCGCCTCGGCCGCGCCGGAGTTCATGCGATAGGCAAGCGGGAAAGCCTCTGCGAACCGTGCGGCAAGCACGGCGGCACGCCCCTGCGCATCGCTTTCGGCAAGCGCCGCCTCGACCGCTGCGGGCCAGCCGCGCACCAGCGCCGCGAACTGCCGGTCGAGCGCGGCCTCGTCGGGCATGGGCGCGCTGTCGTCGATATCGATGACGAAGCGCAGCATGGCGAGACTGGCGGCAATTTCGAGATTCCAGTCGATCAGCGGCGCGTTCGCAGCTTGCGTGAGCATCGCCTGCACCTGCAACCGCAGCGTCGTCGACATCGCATCGCGCGGCAACCAGACGAAAGCATGAAGATGGCGGTCGAGCGGCGAGCGGACGAGCACGATGCGCGGGCGCGGCCGGTCGATCAGGCTCATCATCGTCGTGGCAAGCCGGACGAGATCCTCGTCGCCGCAGGCAATGAGAACCTCGTGGGGCAGCGCGGTCAGGGCATGGACCAGCGCCTTGCCGTCATGCCCGCGCGGGTCGAAGCCGAAGCGCTCCATCAACCCGGCAAGGGCCGCGCGCAGGCAGGGCACCTGGTCCGGCGGCGCGGCCAGCGCGGCGCTGGTCCACAGACCGGCATGGACCGACAGCGCGACGGTCCTGCCGTTCTCGATCACCGGCACCAGCAGCAGGTCCACCGGCACGCGGCGGTGGACATGGCTGATCTCGTCGGACTTGAGAATCAGCGGGGCGCGGCCACCGCCGGCAGTGCGATCGGCATCGAACCAGGCGAAAGCGCGCTCGAAGCTTTCCGGCGAGGGCTGCACGCGGCTGCCCAGCCGGCAGATGCCGAGCGGTTTCTGCCAGCGCCCGTCACGGCGGCGCAGGACATGGCCGAGCTGGGTCAGCATGCCGTCCTTCAGCCAGCGCAGCAGCGCGGCGCCTTCGGTGTCGGCGCCGGCCTGCCCGGCCAGCCGATCGGCATCGGCCGCCATGGCCGCCTGCATCTTCGGCCAATCGGCAACGGCGACGCGGACTTCCTCCAGCGTTCCGGCCAGGGCCGAACGCAGCCGCATGCGGGTGCGCGCATCGGCCCGGATGCTTTCGACATAAACGATCGATTCGCGCGTGCCGCCGGCACCGTTCCCGCCATCGGCGCGCAGCATGGCGAGACGGCCGTTGCCGCGGCGCTTCACCGTGACGCGCGGATGGACGATCCGGTCTATCACCAGTCCGTGCGCGTCGATCGTCGCCGCGATCGAATCGACCAGGAACGGCATGTCGTCATTGACCACGGCGATCCGGGTCAACCGCTTGCCGGCCGGGCCGGTGACCGATTCCACCACGATTCCGGGGCGTCCGGGCTCGCGCTCCCTGGCGGCGTCGAGCACCACGCGCGCGGCATCGGCAAGGTCGGCCGCGGTAAAGGGCTCCTCGCCCGCCAGCAGCGATGCGGACAGTTGCTCCGCCACCGCGGCAACCAGACGCTTTTCCGACACGGCCCCTCCCCCTTGTCCGTTCGCCCTATGCGAGAGCTTCGATCGTCAACTGCAAGGAACGTGCCCGCGCTCCGGGATCCCAGACAGCTCCGGCGACGATGATCTCGTCGGCCTGTGTCCGTTCCATGAAGCTCTGCACCTGTGCACGCACCGTTGCCGGGCTGCCGATCGCACTGGCGCTGCGGGCAAAGTCCAGGCCGGCGCGAATCTCCGGCGGCAGGCTGTCGCGATAGCCGGGGATCGGCGGTTGCAGCTTGCCGGGGTTGCCGGTCCGCAGCGCCACGAAACTCTGATCGCCCGAAGTGGACAGCAGCGCCGCCTCCTCGTCGGTCTGCGCGGCGATGACCATCATCGCGGCCATGACATGCGGCTTGTCCAGCCTGTCCGACGGCTGGAAGCGTTCACGATAGACCCGCAATGCCTGATCGAGCTGTGCCGGCGCGAAATGCGAGGCGAAAGCGAAAGGCAGACCGAGATGCGCGGCAAGACCGGCGCCGAACAGGCTGGAGCCGAGCATCCACAGCTCGACATCGGCGCCGGTGCCGGGCGTCGCCGCGATCGCCAGCGGCGGATAGCCGGCAAAGCGCGCCTGCAATTCGGCCACGTCCTGCGGAAAGTTCTCGGCGGCCCGCATCAGATCCCTGCGCAGCGCCTGGGCGATGCGCTGGTCGGCTCCGGGCGCGCGGCCGAGGCCAAGGTCGATGCGGCCGGGGAACAGCGCTTCCAGCGTGCCGAACTGCTCGGTGATGACGAAAGGGTTGTGGTTGGGCAGCATGATGCCGCCCGCGCCGATGCGGATAGTCGATGTCGCATGGCCGATATGCGCAAGCACCACCGCAGTCGCGCCGCCGGCAATGCCTTCCATGCCGTGATGCTCGGCCACCCAGAAGCGCTTGTACCCCGCCTTCTCGGCGACTTGCGCCAGCGCCGCAGTCTCCGCCAGCGCCTGCGAGACGGTGCCGCCTTCGCGCACCGGGACAAGATCGAGGACCGACAGCGGGATCATGGCTTGCCCGGCGCCGGCCGGGCCTCGGACTCGGGCTCGGGGCCGAGCTGGGCGAGGTAGCTCCCGGCCATCGCCGCCGCCTCGCTGCCGGGCGCTGCCGCCACGACCGACTGCCAGCTTCGCCGCGCTGCCGCCTCACGCCCGGAAAGCATGGCGATGACTCCCGCCTCAAGCCCGATCTCGGGATCGATCGGCAGCAATTCGGCGGCCTTCTCGATCTGGGCCTGCGCCTCGGCCAGCTTGTTCATGCGGCGCGAGAGCGTTGCCGAAAGCAGCCAGGCCTGCGGATTGCCGGGCTGGGCCGCACGCGCCCCGGCAAGCGCGGCGGCGGCTTCGTCGTCGCGCTTCAGCGCGACCAGCGCGCGGGCACGGTCGATGGCGATGCCGCCGGCCAGGGCCTTGTCCTCCGCAGCGTCCGAATAGGCGATGTCGAGCGCGGCCAGCGCCGCCGCGGCGTCGCCATGCGCCAGCGCGGCATTGCCGGCCATCGCCCCCAGCCGCGCGCGCAGCCCCCTGTCTGCGGCGGAATCACCCGCGGCAGAATCGCGCGCGTTGCGAAAAGCGGTCTGCGCCTCCTCCCAACGCTCCTGCCGGGTCAGCGCGATGCCGAGGCATTCGCCGGCCTGCACCCGTTCGGCTCCCTGCGCCGCCGCCAGCCAGGCCTCGGCCGCATCCACGGCTTCGGCAGGAGTGCTCCCGGCAAGATCGGGACACATCTGCTGCCGGCCGGCAGCCGCCGGTTGAACTTGTGGTTGCACCGGCGGTTGAACTTGCGGCTGGGCCTGCGGGCGGCGCGGCGGCCGCAGCGGCTCGGCCGGCCGTTCGTTCGGCAGCGGCCTCATCGACGGGCCGACCTGGGCGGCGAGCAGGAGAGCAAGGGCGAAGGACATCGGCGGGGCTCCATCAGGCTGCCTCTCCGGCGAGCGCCGCAATCGTGCGCAGCAGCAGCGCGATATCCTCATCGCGCGAGAGGCGGTGGTCGCCGTCCTTGATCAGCACGACCTGCACGTCGGCTGAACGCAGATGGCCGGAAAGCCGAAGCGATATTTCCCAGGGCACGTCGGCATCCTGCTGGCCGTGCAGCAGCCGCACCGGGCAATCGAGCGCGATTTCCCGCCCGAGCAGGAGATTGGCCTGGCCATCGGCCCAGAAGCCGGGATGAGTGGGCGTCGGTTCGGGGCCATAGGGATTGGGCTCGAACACCGTTTCGCCCGCGGCGAGCCTGGCCTTGTCCTCGGCCGAGCACCCCCATTCGGTGAAATCCGGCGCGGCGGCGATGCCGACGAGGCCGGCGCGCCGTTCCGCCGGCAGCGCCAGCGCGGCAAGCAGCATCAGCCAGCCGCCCATCGACGAGCCGACGAACAGCACCGGCCCCGGACAATGCGCCTCGACCAGTGCCGTCACTTCATCGCGCCAGCGCGAAAGCGTGCCGTCGGCGAAAGCGCCCGGACTCTCACCGCAGCCCGAATAATCGAGCAGCAGGCAGGCACGGCCCCGCGCGGTCGCCCAGGCGAACACGGCAGCCGCCTTGCCGCCGGCCATGTCGGACATATAGCCGGGCAGGAACACCAGCGCCGGCCCGTCGCCGGGCGCGAAGCGACAGGCGAGGCGGCGCCCGTCGGGCATGACGTGGAACTGCGGCTCGGTCATTCCCGGCAATGTGGCGCCGCCCGGCCCCGAGGGCAAGGAGGATCGGGCGCGGCCGGCATTTCCCTGCCGGACCCGGCGCCGAACCGGGCCTGTTCGACGCCGCCTCTTCCGGTAGGCAACGCTTTCTGCCAAAGCGCGCCGGCCCGTTGTGATATTCCGGCGATCGAGAGTGAGCATGACCGAACTGTTGAAAATCAGCCTGCCCGACGGGTCCGTGCGTGAAATGCCCGCGGGCGCGACTCCGGCGGACGTTGCCGCAGCGATCGGTCCCGGCCTTGCCAAAGCGGCGCTGGCGGCCAGGGTGGATGGCGAACTGGTCGATCTGTCGCGGCCTTTCACGCGCGATTCCGCGGTTGCGCTGGTGACTGTGCGCGATGAGGCCGATGCCCTGGAACTGGCGCGGCACGACTATGCGCATGTGCTCGCCGAAGCGGTGCAGGCGCTGCATCCGGGCACGCAGATCACTTTCGGCCCCTCGACCGATGACGGCTTCTACTACGACTTCGCGCCGAAGGAGCGGCCTTTCACCGACGAGGATCTGCCGGCGATCGAGGCGAAGATGCGCGAGATCATCGCCGCCGACAAACCGCTGACGCGCGAAGTCTGGAGCCGTGAAGCGCTGATCACCCGCTGGCAGGCGGCGGGCGAGACTTTCAAGGCCGAGTGGGCGGCCGAACTGCCGGAGAACGAGGATCTGACGGTCTATCGGTCGGGCGGCGACTGGCTCGACATGTGCCGCGGCCCGCACCTGCCCTCGACCGGCAAGCTCGATCCGCAGGCGTTCAGGCTGACGCGCGTTTCGGGCGCCTATTGGCGCGGCGACCAGAACAACGCGATGCTTTCGCGCATCTACGGCATTGGCTGGCTCAACAGGAAGCAACTGGACGCGCACCTGCACCGGCTGGAGGAAGCGGCCAGGCGCGACCATCGCAAGCTCGGGCAGGAGATGGACCTGTTCCATCTCCGGCAGGAAGCCCACGGATCGGTTTTCTGGCATCCCAAGGGCTACCGCATCTGGCGCGAGCTGGAAGCCTACATGCGCCGCGCGATCGACGGCGCCGGCTATCGCGAAGTGAAAACCCCGCAGATCATGGACGCGCGCCAGTGGGAGCAGTCCGGCCATTGGGGCAAGTATCGCGAGAATATGTTCGTCATCCCCGACGAAGCGCCGAACATCGCCGACGAAGGCCCGGTGATCTCGGGCGAGGCCGACTGGATGGCCCTGAAGCCGATGAACTGCCCGGCCCATGTCCTGATCTTCCGCCAGGGCATCAAGTCCTACCGCGAGCTGCCGCTGCGGCTTTACGAGAACGGCTGCTGCCACAGGAACGAGCCGCACGGCGCGCTCCATGGCCTGATGCGCGTGCGCCAGTTCACCCAGGACGATGCGCACATCTTCTGCCGCGAGGACCAGATCGTCGACGAGGTGCGCATCTTCTGCGCGCTCGCCGACCGGATCTACAAGGAATTCGGCTTCACTTACGCGATCAAGCTCGCGCTGCGTCCCGAAAAGCGCTTCGGCAGCGAGGAAATGTGGGACCGGGCCGAGGCCGAGCTGCGCAACGCGGTGGCGGCGGCGGGCCTTGCCACGCCCGAATACGGCTGGGCGGAACTGCCGGGCGAAGGCGCGTTCTATGCACCCAAGCTCGAATGGCATCTGACCGACGCGATCGGCCGCACCTGGCAGGTCGGCACGATCCAGTCGGACCGCGTGCTGCCCGAACGGCTCGACGCGAGCTATGTCGGCGAGGACGGCGAGAAGCACCGCCCGATCATGCTTCACCGCGCGATCTTCGGTTCCTATGAACGCTTCATCGGCATCCTGATCGAACATTTCGCCGGCAAGCTGCCGGTCTGGCTGGCGCCGGTGCAAGCGGTGGTGGCGACGATCGTATCCGACGCGGACGGCTATGCGAAAGAGGTGGAAGCGCAGTTGCAGGCTGCCGGCATCCGGGTGGAAAGCGACCTGCGCAACGAGAAGATCAACTACAAGGTGCGCGAACACTCGCTGGCCAAGGTTCCGCACCTGCTGGTGGTCGGCAAGCGCGAGGCCGAGGAAGGCGCCGTCGCGATCCGCACGCTCGGCGAGGAACGCCAGCGGATCATGCCGCTGGCCGAGGCGATCGCCCTGCTGAAAACGGAAGCAACCCC
>JAITWR010000043.1 GCA_031285165.1 Novosphingobium sp. | reverse complement strand
CCCGATGCCGGCCGGCGCACTTCCCGGTGCCCACCATGATTCGCGCGCATCGCGCAACAGCGAAAAGCTCAGGCCCCATCGCACAACCCTCCCCCACAGTGCCCGCAAGGCAATCCCGCATGGCACTATAGCAGAGTGCGGATAAGCGGAACCGCTTCGTCTCACTGCTTCGTCCGCCTGCCCCGTCACCCTGAACTTGGTTCAGGGTGACGGGGGGGAATGCGGGTGCGGGGCGACGACGCGGCGGCTCCGCCATTGCCGTCGCTCCGTGCCTGTGCGAAATGCCGGTGCCATGAGCGGCAGTCATGATCATGGACACCACCACGGCGGGCATGGGCACGATCATGCACGGGCCGGCACGCGCGGCGGTGCTTTCGCGCTGGCGGTGGCGCTCAATCTCGCTTTTGCATTCGTGGAACTGACGGCGGGCTGGGTCAGCGGCTCGATGGCGCTGATCGCCGATGCCGGCCACAATCTTTCCGATGTGCTGTCGCTGCTGCTGGCCTGGGGCGCAAGCCTGCTTTCCGCGCGGCCGCCGAGCGAACGCTTCACGTATGGGCTCAAAAGCTCGTCGATCCTTGCCGCGATCGCCAATGCAGCGCTGCTCTGGGTGGCGCTGGGCGCGATTCTGGTCGAAACGATCCGCCGCTTTGCCGATCCGGCGCCGGTAGCCGGCATGACCATGATCACGGTCGCCGCCTGCGGCATCGTCATCAACGGGTTCAGCGCCGTGCTGTTCGCCAAAGGCAGCAAGACCGATCTGAACCTGCGCGCCGCCTTCCTGCACCTGCTGGCCGATGCGGCCGTGTCGGTCGGCGTGGTCGCGGCCGGCATCGCCGTGATATTCACCGCCGCGGCCTGGATCGATCCGGTCACGTCGCTGCTGATCACGCTCGTCATCGCCTGGGGTAGCTGGCACCTGCTGCGCGAAGCGGTGACGATGGGCCTGCTGGCCGTGCCCGCGGGCATCGATCAGGCGGAAGTCCGCGCTTTCCTGGCGGCGCAGCCCGGCGTGAGTACGGTGCACGATCTCCACATCTGGCCGATGAGCACCACCGAAACCGCGATCACCGCGCATCTCGTCATGCCCGGCGGCTATCCCGGCGACGCCTTCCTGCACGCCATGGCGCACGAACTGGAACACAGGTTCGGCATCTGCCACCCGACGATCCAGGTGGAAACCGCCGCCGGCGAGGAATGCGCGCTGGAAAGCGCAGCGGTGGTGTAGGGCCTCCCCACCGGGAAGGATGCGGCATCAGCC
This sequence comes from Novosphingobium sp., assembly GCA_031285165.1. Lineage (GTDB taxonomy): Bacteria > Pseudomonadota > Alphaproteobacteria > Sphingomonadales > Sphingomonadaceae > Novosphingobium. The sequence continues at coordinate 12,928 of JAITWR010000043.1, read as the reverse complement.
CGCCACGAATTCGTGCCTGGCCCCGAGGAAGTCCTCCGGGTCGATGGCGAAGCCCGGCGAGACGCAGCCGTCCTGCGTCCGGCGCAGGCCGAGCCTGGCGAAATGCGCTTGCGCCTGCGCCGCGTCAGAAACTTCCCAGACCAGCGCATAGATACCGTTCTGCGGCTTGCCGAGAAAGGCGCCGAGCGGACCCGCGGCGGTATCGTCCGGCTGGATGAAAGCCACTTGCGTATCGCCGATGCGCAGCAGCACGCGCCGCCCCGCCTGCGGCCGTTCGGTGCGCTCGTCCGAGATGATCTCGCCGTCGACGACCCCGGTGAAGAAATGCAGGGCCTTCGCCATGTCCCCGGTGACGCAGGCGATGTGATCGAGCCGCAGCACCGAGCAGGCATGGCCGATGCCGACTTGCGGCCCCCACCCGCCAGGGCGGTCATAGGGATCATTGGGCATCGGCGTCTCGCAGACTTCCAGCAGCACGCCGCCGGTCGATTCCGCCTTCACGAAGAAGAAAATGCCATAGTCGCTCGCAACCGCGGCGCCGGCGTCGCGGAAAGCCTGGCTGGCTTCCTTGCCGTTCGCCACTTTCAGCTCGAAGGAATGGAAGCTCTGGCCGATCTTGCCGGTCAGCCGCGCGAAGGGCTTCGACACATCATCGGGCGTGCGCGGCGCCATCGGCTCGACCATGTGGTTCGCCACATAGAGCAGCGCGCAGTCACGATCCTCGGCGGGGAAATAGTTCTCGGCAAAGACGAGCCCGCCCAGCGCATCCTGATAGAGCAGGCGGCACTTGTAGAGATCGTGCGTCGCGTGGATCGTGTGGATGATGCGCGAAACTTTTACGCGGCTGCCTGCCATGACCTAATTTCTCCCGAAAGCAAGGCGTTCCTCCCCGTTGCGCAACAATGGGAAGGGGTGAATGGCGCCTAGGCCGCCTCTTCCTTGCCCTTGAGCACGCGGACGGGATCCTTGCGACCTTCGACCACATCCTTGTCGACCACCACTTCGGCGATGCCTTCCTCGGTCGGCAGGTCGAACATGGTGTCGAGCAGGATGCTTTCGACGATCGAGCGCAGGCCGCGCGCGCCGGTCTTGCGTTCGATCGCCTTGTTGGCGATCGCTTCCAGGGCGTCTTCGGTGAACGTCAGCGCCACGTCCTCAAGCTCGAACAGCTTCTGGTACTGCTTGACCAGCGCATTCCTGGGCTCGCGCAGGATCTTGACCAGTGCCTCGATATCGAGGTCTTCGAGCGTTGCGATCACCGGCAGGCGGCCGACGAATTCGGGAATCAGGCCGAACTTCAGCAGATCCTCGGGCTCGGCCTTTTGCAGCAGCTCGCCCACGCGGCGCTTGTCGGGATCGGCCACGTGCGCGCCGAAGCCGATCGAGCGCTTCTGCAAACGGTCGGCGATGATCTTTTCGAGGCCGGCGAAAGCGCCGCCGCAGATGAACAGGATATTGGTCGTGTCCACTTGCAGGAATTCCTGCTGCGGATGCTTGCGCCCCCCTTGCGGCGGCACGCTTGCGGTCGTGCCTTCCATCAGCTTGAGCAGCGCCTGCTGCACGCCTTCACCCGATACGTCGCGGGTGATCGACGGATTTTCGGCCTTGCGGCTGATCTTGTCGATCTCGTCGATATAGACGATGCCGTGCTGCGCCTTCTCGACATTGTAGTCCGACGCCTGAAGCAGCTTCAGGATGATGTTCTCGACATCCTCGCCGACATAGCCGGCCTCGGTCAGCGTCGTCGCATCGGCCATGGTGAACGGCACGTCGAAAGTCTTGGCCAGCGTCTGCGCCAGCAGCGTCTTGCCCGAGCCGGTGGGGCCGACGAGCAGGATGTTCGACTTCGACAGCTCCACCTCGCCGCCCTTGCCGCTGTGCTTCAACCGCTTGTAATGGTTGTGCACCGCGACCGAGAGCACGCGCTTGGCGCGATCCTGGCCGATGACATAGTCGTTGAGCGTCTGGAAGATATCGCGCGGGGAAGGCACACCGCCGTCCTTCTTGCCGGCGATGCCTGCCTTGGTCTCCTCCCGAATGATATCGTTGCACAGCTCGACGCATTCATCGCAGATGAACACGGTCGGGCCGGCGATCAGCTTGCGGACTTCGTGCTGCGATTTGCCGCAGAAGCTGCAATACAGTGTGCTTTTGGCGTCGGATCCGCTCAGTTTCGTCATGCTTTATCCCACAGTCCCACCCGGAAAATCCAAAGGGGGACGGACTCACCAAGATTAGCCCCGCGGGCCAATTAATCAATCCTGCCCCATAACGGGACAAGTTCGCGCAAGGCCGAAACGCCGGGGGGCGCTTATTCCCCGGCCCCCGCCCCCGCAGTTTCGCCGCCTTCCGGCCGGCTTTCGAAAACCTTGTCGACAATGCCGAAAGCCTTGGCTTCCTCGGCTTCGAGGAAGGTGTCGCGGTCCATCGCCTTTTCGATGTCGGTCAGGCTCTGGCCGGTATATTTGACGTAGAGATCGTTCATCCGCTTGCGGATACGCAGGATTTCGCGGGCCTGGATCTCGATGTCCGAAGCCATGCCGCGCGCCCCGCCCGAAGGCTGATGCACCATGATCCGCGCGTTCGGCAAGGCGATGCGCATGCCCGGCTCGCCGGCGGCGAGCAGGAAGCTGCCCATCGAGGCGGCCTGGCCGATGCACACGGTCGAGACGCGCGGGCGGATATACTGCATGGTGTCGTGAATCGCCATGCCGGCCGTCACCACGCCGCCCGGCGAGTTGATGTACATCGAGATATCCTTCGAGGGATTCTCCGATTCGAGGAACAGCAACTGGGCGACGATCAGCGACGCCATGTGGTCCTCGACCTCGCCGGTGACGAAGACGATACGCTCGCGCAGCAGGCGGCTGAAAATGTCGAAGCTGCGCTCGCCGCGGCTGGTCTGCTCGACCACCACGGGCACGAGCGCGCCGGTAACGGGGTCGGCGGTGAATTTGCCTTGCGCGGCGCCGGCGCCGCTGTTGTGGCCGAACAGGTCGATCATGGAAGTCCTCAGTTGCTTTGGCCCGTCTATGTTGCGTGCCATGGCGCGATGTTCAAGGGCGTTGACGGATCGAACGGCAGGGCGATGGCAAGTCTCGTCCGTTCGCCCAAAGCAAACGGCCCGGCACGCGATTCGCGCCGGGCCGCCTGCCATTCCGCCCGCGTTCGGATCAAGCCTTATCGGCAGCGGCTTTCTTCGCTGCGGGTTTCCGGGCCGGAGCTTTCCTGACGGGCGCTTCCTCACCGCCGGCCTCGGCCTTCTTCGGCGCCGCCTTCTTCGCAGCCGGCTTCCTGGCAGGCTTCTCCCCGGCAGCCTTTTCCTCCGCCGGAGCAGCCTCGGCTTCGGCCTTGGCTTTCTTCGGCGCAGCCTTCTTCCTGGCCGCGGGCTTGTGATCGTGATCGTGATCGCAATCCGGGCCGTGGACGTGGCCGTCCTCGGCCTCGATCGCTGCCTGCAATTCGTCGCGAGTCACTTCGCGCTCGGCCACTTCGGCCTTGTCGAACAGGAAGTCAACGACCTTGTCCTCATAAAGCGGCGCGCGCAACTGGGCCGCCGCCAGCGGATCCTGCTGGACATATTCGTAGAAGCGCTGACGATCCTCGGGGCGATACTGCTGCGCAGCCTGGGCCATCAGCATCTGCATTTCCTGCTGGCTGACCTCGACCCCGTTCGCCTGGCCGATTTCGGACAGCAGCAGGCCGAGGCGCACGCGGCGCTCGGCGATCTTGCGGTAATCGTCCTTTTCGGCCTCGATTTCCTTCAGCGCCGCCTCGGGGTCGTCCTCGCGGCTCGCCTCATGAGTCAGTTGCGCCCAGATCTGCGAGAACTCGGCCTCAACCATCGAGGGCGGAACCTCGAAATCGTGGCCGGCGGCAAGCTGGTCGAGCAGCGCGCGCTTCATCTGCGTGCGGGTAAGCCCGGCCGTCTGCTGTTCGAGCTGGCCGCGCAGCAGGCTCTTGAGCTGGTCGAGGCTTTCGAGGCCCAGGTTCCTGGCGAAATCGTCGTTGACCTCCTGCGTGCCAGGCACTTTCACCGCATGGACGGTGATATCGAAAGTCGCGTCCTTGCCGGCCAGTTCTTTGGCGCCGTAGTCCTCGGGGAAAGTCACGGTGATCTGGCGTTCCTCGCCGGCCTTCACGCCGAGAAGCTGCTCCTCGAAGCCGGGAATCAGGCGGCCCGCGCCCAGCTCGATCGCCTGGTTCTCGGCCTTGCCGCCATCGAACGCGATGCCGTCGCGCTTGCCGACGAAATCGACGAGCACCTGGTCGCCATTCCCGGCCGCCTTGCCTTCTTCGGCATCGGCAAAGCTCTTCTGCGAACTGGCGAAGCGGGCAACCTCCGCCTCGACTTCCTCGTCGGTCACCGGCACGACGAGCTTGTCGAGCTTCAGCCCGTCGAGCGGCGGAGCGGCGATCTGCGGCAGGATCTCAAGGCTGACCGACAGCTCTGCGTCCCGGCCTTCCTCATAACCATCGCCCAGCGAAACGTCCGGCTGCATCGCCGGACGCAACTGCTTCTCGGCGACGAGCCGGTCCATCGCCTCGCGAATCGATGTATTCAGCGCTTCCTGGTGCAAGGCCGGGCCGTGCATCTTCTTGACAAGGTTCGCGGGAACCTTGCCGGGACGGAAACCCGGCATGCGCAATTGCGGGGCAATGCGCTTCACCTCGCCCTCGATCCGCGCGGAAATGTCCCCGGCCGGAATCGTGACGGTATAGCCGCGCTTCAAGCCCTCGTTGGCGGTTTCGACAATCTGCATCGCTTTTGAAGCCTTCCACTCTCTAATGACACGCCGCCCGCACGAATTCATGGCGGGCGACTGGTGCGGGCGAAGGGACTCGAACCCCCACATCTTGCGATACTGGAACCTAAATCCAGCGCGTCTGCCAGTTCCGCCACGCCCGCGGATCGACGAAGCCGAAAAATCAGGCGACGCCCTTATAAGCACTGGCGCAAAAGGGCAAGCGTGCGGGAAGCGTCGCCCCGACCGAATCAGCGCCCTGCCCCCGGCAAGGTTTCCGGTCGCGGCTTTTCGGACGCCCGGACGGCAGCGAAGAAGGTGGTTTCAAAAATCCGGCAGAAGGGTTATATTCGGATGGCAGTCGTTCACCGCACACGCGGCTTCCGACTGGTGATTTATACGCTCGACCATGAACCGGCGCATGTCCATGTGACCGGCTCCGGTCAGGCGAAGATCAACCTGCGGAGAGTCTATCCATAATGCTGACCGACGCGCAGATCGAAGCCGCTGAAGTCCGGGGCCGGGAACTGGTCGAGCGCGAACCCTGTGCCGTCGCGGCCCGGTTCGATCGGGACAGCGGCCGCATCGAACTGACCCTGGCCAACGGCTGTGCCTACGCCTTCCCCGCGCATCTGGTACAAGACCTTCAGATGAGGATCTGGCGCGGGTGGAGGTGGACGGCACCGGGTTCAATCTCCATTGGCCCGCTCTGGATGTCGACCTCTACGTTCCCGCTCTCGTATCGGGCATCTTCGGAAGCCGCGCATGGATGACGCGCCAGCTCGCGCGCATAGCGGGGCAAGCCCGATCACCGGCCAAGGCAGCCGTAGTCAGACGCAACGGCGCCATGGACGGACGCCCCAGAAAATCCGCGTAATCGAGCATCACGGGACGGCGGCGGCCCGGAAAATGCACCGCCGTTCACTCCGCGCCCTTCTCGTTCGCCCGGATGCCGTCGATGACGAAGCCGGCCACCGCATTGCGGATTTCCGCGTCGGTCGCCATGCCGGCGGGGAACAGCCAGTCCTTGAACATCAGGCTGGCAAGCACCGCGATGAAGGACACCCGCACCATCAGCCCGGGGTCGATCGGGGCATCCGCCCCCACCCGGCGCGTCATCACTTCCGCGCCCTGGGCGAAATAGGCGCGCAGGCCTTCCATCTCGCTGACCGGATTGGTCGCTTCGGGCGAATAGGCCGAAGCGACGGCCAGCGACATGAACATGCGTGAATGCTGTTCCATGAAGTCCTGCAATTCGCCGATATAGCGCCGCGCCATCTCGCGCATCGTCCGGCTGTCGCCGGGCTCGGCCCGGTTGGCTTCGTGGAAAGCCATGAAGTGACGGTTCAGCGGCTTGAAGATGGCCGCGCGGAACAGATCCTGCTTCGAACCGTAGAAGCGGAATATCTGCGCCTCGGTCACTTCGGCCCGCCGGGCGATGGCGGCCGTGGTCGCCCCCGCATAGCCGGCGATCTCGAATTCCTCGGCGGCGGCATCGAGAATACGGTCGGCCACTTCCTCCGACGATCGGCGCTTGCGGCGCTGCGGCGCCCGCGCTGCGCCCGTCGCTTCCTGCTTCGCCACCCGATTCTCCCGTTCCGGCAAGAAGATAGTCTTTACTATCTCCTTTTTCCGCTGCCAAGTTCGGCCCCCGACGATACGCGTTGAAACTTTGCCCCGACCTCCTAGATTCAGCGCGGATGACCGGGAGTTCTGCACCATGAATGGATTGAAAACCGCCATGCTGCTGGCGGCACTGACGGCCTTGTTCATGGCGCTGGGCTTCATGTTCGGCGGGCCGGCCGGCGCGATGATCGCGCTGGTCGTGGCGGCGGGCATGAACCTTTTCACCTATTGGAACGCCGACAAGCTGGTCCTGTCGATGCACCACGCGCGCGAGGTCGATGCGGCCAGTGAGCCGGAGCTTTATGGCGTGGTCGCCGAACTGGCCCGCCGCGCCGCCATGCCGATGCCGCGCGTCTATATCGTCGACAGTCCCGGCCCCAACGCTTTCGCCACCGGCCGCAACCCCGAAAACGCAGCGGTCGCCGCGACGACGGGCCTGCTGTCGATGCTCAGTCGCGAGGAATTGGCAGGCGTGATGGCGCACGAGCTTGGCCATGTCCGCAACCGCGACACGCTGATCATGACGATGGTGGCGACGATCGCCGGCGCGATTTCGATGATCGCGAACTTCGGCCTGTTCTTCGGCCATGGCGGCAACAACCGGCCCAATCCGCTCGTCGCGATTCTGGCGGTGGTCATGGCGCCTCTGGCGGCGATGATCGTGCAGATGGCAATCAGCCGCACGCGCGAATACGGCGCCGACCGCGCCGGCGCCGAGATCAGCGGCAATCCGCGCGCGCTCGCTTCGGCGCTCGCCAAAATCGCGGGGCCGGCGCAGCATATCCCCAGCGAGGCGGCGCAAGCCAATCCGGCCGCCGCGCAGCTCTATATCGTGCCGACGCACATCTCGGAGCTGTTCTCGACTCACCCCGCAACGGAAAAGCGCATCGCCGCGCTGATGGAAATGGGCGGCACCGCCGCCGCGCCGCCGGTGCGCCGGTCGGCACTGGACCCCAACCGGCGATAGGGCATCGTACATAATGCCGGCGCTTCCCGCCCGGCACGGACAGGATCATATGCGGTAGGTTTCGGCCGCGGTGCCGCGGAACAGGCGGTCCTTCTCTTCCTCGGCATAGTCCCGGGCGATACGCTTGAAGGCGTTCCAGGTCGCGCCGTAGCTGCCGGCCGCCTTGTCGGGTGGGAAATTGCTTTCGAACATGGCCCGTTCCGGGCCGAAAGCGGCGATGCAGGTTTCGACGCGGGGCCGCCATTGCGCCGCCAGTGCTGTGGAGCTTTCCGTTCCGGTCCCGGCGGGGATCGCCCCCGACAGGTCCATGCCCATGCCGCCGATCTTGACGCGCACGTTCGGGCGCTTCGCCAGTTCGGTGATCGCCGCCGCCCATTCGGCCAGCGCCCCGGCTTCGCGCCCCCGCCACGCGCCCGTCGCCTCGGGCGTGCCGACATGGTCCAGCACGATGACGAGATCGGGCAGCGCATCGGCGAGCGCGGCCAGCTCACCAAGCTGGGTATGGACGCACCACACGTCGAGGCTGAGGCCCATTTCCGCCAGTACCCGCGCGCCTTCGCGGAATCCGGGAGTCAGCATGATGCCCCTGACCTGCGGCTCGCAGGGAAAACCGAACAGCCCCTGGTCGCTATAGACGAGGCCCATGCGGATGCCGCGGAAGCGCCCGCCCGCCGCCGCGACATGCGCCTCGATCACCGGCCGCACCCGCGCGCCGAGCCGCAAGTCGGCGCCGCCGACGATGCGGCAGGCATGACGCGCCGGGCCGTAATTGCCACTGTCGCTCATTGCCGCGATGCCGGTGACGAACTCGGTCTCGCCCACGCAGCGCATTTCCGGCGGCCCGTCCTGCCGGTACATCTGGCTCACTTCGACGAAGACGGTGTGGGTGATATTGTGCCCCGATGCCGCAATCGTTGCGAGGCATTCCGGAAAAAGGAACCGCTGCGGCGCCTGGAGCGAGCCCGGCGCAGGCAGGATATCCCAGAAATGCAGATGCGGATCGATGATCGGCCGCTCCGGCTCAAGCGCCTGTTCCTCGCTGTCCATCCCGGCTCTCCCGTGCTTCCCCGCCATGTTCGTCATGGCGATATGTTGGCTTGCCACAGCTCGCGGACGGACTGCAAGCGCCCGCGGGAACGCGGTGCGAGGCCGGGAAACGGGCATGGCGCCGTCCTGCAAACGTCCCCGACGCCCGAGTTACCGTTCCCCGACTTCCCCATTGCGTAGTTGCCGGGGCGTTGTACATATGTTCAGCAGAAGACGAATCCAGAAAAGAGGTGTGGGAGTGCTCAAATCAGCAGACACCGGCCTGCGGGCCGTTCCGTTCCCGATCGAAGACCCCGAGCGTATCCCGGTCGAGCGCTATTTCTCCGAGGAATTCTACCAGGCGGAGGTGGAGCACCTCTGGCCGCATGTCTGGCAGATGGCCTGCCGGCTCGAACAGATTCCCGAGGAAGGCGACTGGATCGAATACCAGAACGTCGGCAAGTCGGTGCTCGTCGTCAATACCGGCGCGGGCGGGATCAAGGCCTGGCACAACGCCTGCCGCCACCGCGGCGTGCCGGTCGCCGGCCACCCCAAGATCGACAGCGTCGTCGGCGGCGACCACGGCAACTGCAAGCAGTCCGGCTTCGTCTGCCCGTTCCACGGCTGGCGCTTCGACATGCACGGCGAAAATACGTTCGTGTACGGCAAGCAATTGTTCTCCGAGCGGCAGCTCGAACATGCCGACCTCAATCTGATCCCCTGCCGCGTCGAAACTGCGATCGGCGCCGCCTGGATCAACTTCGACGACGAAGCCCCGTCCTTCCGTGACTGCATCGGCCCGCTGATCGAGCGGCTCGAAGCGCACAACGTCGACAAGCTGCGCATGGAATGGTGCTATGCCACGGTGCTGCCGGCCAACTGGAAGATCGCGATGGAAGCCTTCATGGAAGGCTATCACGTGATGAAAACGCACCCGCAACTGCACAGCGCGCTCGGCTCGCTGTACAACGACATGTACGGCAGCGATACCGGGACGGGCAGCGGCGGCGGCCCCGGCAAGCAGCAGAAAAGCGCCGCGGACGGCGCCGGGCTGCGCGAAGTGCTCGACGCCCAGTTCAAGCACATGGAGCTGTTGAGCGAAGGCATGGCGGGCATGCTGCACGCCAAGGAAGTAGAGATCGCGCGCGGGCTGCTCGATGTCGAGGGCCTGCCGGAAAACCCGAACGAGGCGGTGCCGATCTGGTTCGGCATGATCGCCGACCAGATCACCAGGCAGCTTCAGGCCAGGGGCGAGCCGGTGCCGAACCTGTGCGAAGTCAACGTCTCACATCCGGTCAATGCGGTGGAATTCCTGTTCCCGCATTATTTCCTGCTGCCCTTCTTCAGCAGCTTCTCGTCCTATCGCATCCGCCCGCTCGGCCCCGAAAGCTGCTTCTTCGAGATCTACTCGCTGACCATGTTCCCCGAGGGTGAGGAACCGGAGCCGGTCATGGAGCCGATCGTGCTGCCTTACGACAGCCCGGATTTCCCGCCGATCCCGCGGCAGGACTATTCGAACATCCCGATCCAGCAGGTCGGGCTGCATGCCAGGGGCTTCGACTTCATGCGCCTGTCGAAAGACTGCGAGGGCCTGATCAGCAATTACCAGCGGCTTATCGACGGCTATCTTGCCGGCGTGCCGCAGGAGAAGCTGGCAAAGGCGAACAACCTGCTCGGCGGCAATTTCGACGGCAAGATCTGCGACCTGGATTTCTGATCCGGCCGAAAAGGCGCCCTTCCCCACTTCGCGGAACGGGAATGGGGAAGGGTCCGCCGTGTCTCACCACAGCGGCCGTTCGAGCAGGGCGCGGCGGCGTTCGCGGATGATGTCCTGACGCTGTTCGGGCGTCACCGTCGCCACGCCCCTGGGCAGCACTTTCAGCACGTCGGCCACCTTGACCTTCTGCACTGTCGGGATCGGCTGGCTGTCGCAGCCGGTCCAGCGCCCCTGGATCATCCCGGTGGGATGGCCCGCCGTATCCAGCCAGTTCTTCGCGCCCGGGTCTTTCGCCGAAACGACGATGCGCAGCTTGCCGTCGGGATCGGGGGCGGCCTGCGCGCCGTTGAGGCTGGAATGGTTGTTGTACCAGTCGGTTGTCTCGTAAAGTTCATTGGTCAGGATCAGCGAGCGGTAATCGCACTTCGCCGGAATCGCCGATTCGATGATCAGCGCCTCGTCGTCCTTCAGATCGTAAGTGCCCTCGTAGTAAAACTGGCCTTGCAGGATGGTAAAAGGCGGAGTGACGACCTTGAGGCTGTTGACATAGCCTTCCTGCCGCAGCTTCTCGACATGGCCGACGAAAAGCTGGGCGATGAAATCGATCTGCTGCGGCAGCGCGCGAAGCCGCTTTTCGAGCAGCGCCGCCGGCGGGCGCGGCCGGCCGACGGGCTTGTCGACGCGCTCGATCGAAATCGTCGGATCGACTTCCCGGCTCCAGTCGGCGCTGACCATGCGGATCATCAGCCGCGTCGCGCTGGGCTTCAGTTCCCACCAGTCGCCGGTGTAGCCGGCAGGCTTCTCCACGCTCAACAGCACGTCGTAGCGGCCGTCCTTGTCGACTTTCAGCGTCGCCAGGTCGAGCTGCGCCGCCGCCCCGCGGCCGGGATCGGTCGGCGGCAGGGCCTGCTGGATCACCGCCAGCGCGACATTGCCGCGATGCCCGCGCAGACGATAGCTGCCGCCGGGCGTGATGCTGGCGCTGCGATAGACCGTATCGGCATTGGGCTGGCCGATGTTCAGCACCTGGCCGAGCGTCGGCACGAATTGCGGCGCGTCGCCGTCGCCGCCGATCGTCTCGAGCGTGGTCGAAACCACGGCCTCGAGCGCAAGGCGCGCCAATTCCTGCTGGATCTGCGGATCGTTGCGCATCGGCTCGGGCAGCCTGGCCAGCATCCGCCCGGGCAAAGTGCGCAGGCTCTCGACGAATTCCTGCCAGCCCGCCGGAGACAGCGGCGGTGGCGCTGCGGGCTCCGGCGCGGCGCCGGCGCGGGCGGTACAGGGAATGGCAGCGAGCGCGACTGCGGCGAGGCCGAGCGGCAGGAGGCGGCGGATGGACATGAAGGATAGTCTCCCGTTGGTATCTGCAACGGCAGTCTGACGGCATCGGCACGCGCGGGCAAGCCCGCCTTGCCCCGTTGCCGAACCGGCGCTTATCCGTCCGTCAGAAACGCGACGAGAGCCTTGACCTTCTGCTGCCGCCACTGCGGCAGCGGCGCCACCAGCCAATAGCCGTGGCGGGCGGCCTCGGGCGGGGTCGGGGCGGTGACGCGGCCCTCGTCGATCCAGCTTTGCGCAAGCAGCGCGGGAACGCAGGCGCGGCCCATCCCGGCGGCGGCGGCGGCAATCGCCTCACCCGCATCGCCGGCGATCAGCGGCACCGCTTCCTGCCCGTCGCCGCCGGGCGCGGGATCGCCGGGCCAGGCTATCCATTCCCCCTCGCCCACGGTCACGCGCTCGGGCGGGGCCAGCGGCACGCCTTCGAGATCGCCCGGCCCCTCGGCCCAGCGCACGGCGAGATCGAGATTCGCCCCGGTGAAATCGGCCGTCTCGCCATCGACCAGCACATAGCGGACCTGCGGGTTCGCCGCCCGGAAAGCGGCCAGCCGCGGGGCCAGCCAGGCGACGAAGAAATCGCGCGGCGCGGCGATGGTGTAAACGTGGCTCGACTGGCCGGCCTGCATGGCCTGCACCGCATCCTCGAAATGGAGGAAGCCCGTGCGCAGCGGTTCGAGCCCGGCGCTCGCCTCGTCGGTAAGCTCCAGCCCCTTGCTGGTGCGGCGGAACAGCACGACGCCGAGCATATCCTCCAGCGCGCGGATCTGCTGGCCGACCGCGGCAGGCGTCACCGCCAGTTCGTCGGCGGCGCGGGTGAACGAAAGGTGCCGCGCGGCCGCGTCCAACACGCGCAGGGCGTTCAGGGGCAGGTGCGTGCGCTTCATGCGGGCGTCCTATGGCAAAAATCGGCGGGGCTGGAGGCGGTCGGCAGCGGCTTCGCCTCTACGCCCCGTCAACTCGTCGAGGGGCGCTCCACCCGCGCGGGCGCGGCGAGCGGAAAGAAGGGAATCGAGGCTTCGAACCGGGAGCCGTCCGGGCGGCGGAAAGTATAATGCCCCTCCATGCTGCCCTGGGGCGTCGTCAGCGGGCAGCCCGATACGTAGTCATGGCTCTGGCCGGGATGCAGCAGCGGCTGCTCGCCGACCACGCCGTCACCGTCGACGAGATTGACCAGCCCCCGCCCATCGGTGATGCGCCAGTGGCGCGTCAGCAGCCGGACCGTTTCATCGGAACCATTCTCGATGCGGATGTGATAGACCCAGAACCACTTTCCCGATTCGATTCGCGACTGTTCCGGCAGGAAATTCACCGCCACGCGGACGGTGATCCCGTCGGTGATCGCGGCGTGCTGGACGAACTCCTTCATAACCGGTGGAGAATAGCGGCAGACTCCGCCCGCGACAACCGCGCAACTGCAAGCCCGCAGAAGGCGCAAGGTCAAAGCATCGCGATGCTGTTTTCCTCCCGCCGCTCAGGCACGCCCCCTCTGCCCCGAACCCGTCACCTCGT
>JAITWR010000035.1 GCA_031285165.1 Novosphingobium sp. | reverse complement strand
GCATCGTGCGCAAAAGTGGGAACCGGTTTTGCGCAAAAAACGATGCGACAACAAAAACCTGGAGCAAACTGCGTGATTCATAAATCACGCAGTTTGCTCCAGGGCTGTGCCAGCGGCGGAATGCTGGAGACGGCCTCCGGGCCGGAGGATGGGCCTTCCGTGCCGGAAGGCTCGTTTTGATTGCATCGTGCATGGTATCGGCACCACTCGCCCTGCATCCGTTTCCTCTTCGTCACCCTGCCGCAAGTTCAGGGTGATGAAGAAGGGGGGCGAAGCGCTTCCGGTTATCCGCATCCTGCCTGCGCTTTGACCTTGCTGCGGCGATCCTGTATGATCGCTTTTCACGATCGGGGTGTTTTGCCGGTGCCCGTTCGGTGAGTGCATGTTTTTGCCCTCATCGTCGGGTTCAGGCTGGTACGGCGTTGACAGCGCTGACGGATTATCCTAAGCGCGCCCTCCATTCGATAGAAACGGTTGAGTCCGGCAGGCGAGTCATAGCGCGCCGACCGGGCTTTTCGCTTTTTTGCGCATCCGTCCCTGCCGAATTTGCGTCGCGTTGAGATAGGGGTTTCCGGTCAGGCCGTGCCCCTGTGGAGCAGGAGAATTAAGTGGCTCGCATTGCCGGGGTAAACATCCCCACCAACAAGCGCGTGATTATCGCGCTGACCTATATTCACGGCATCGGCTCTTTCAAGGCCCGCCAGATCGTCGACAAGCTGGGCATCGAGCACGGCCGCCGCGTGCAGGATCTGACCGATCAGGAAGTGCTGCACATCCGCGAAGCCATCGACGCCGATCATACGGTGGAAGGCGACCTTCGCCGTGAAACCGCGATGAACATCAAGCGTCTGATGGACCTGGCCTGCTATCGCGGGCTGCGTCACCGCAAGGGCCTTCCGGTCCGCGGCCAGCGCACGCACACCAACGCCCGCACCCGCAAGGGCAAGGCGAAGCCCATCGCCGGCAAGAAGAAGTAAGTTTCGTTCCTGACAACAGGCCGAACACTTCCCCTTACCGAGACACGACAGGATACGGATCATGGCACGCGAACCCCAGCGCATAAAGCGCCGCGAGCGAAAGAACATTACCAGCGGCATCGCTCACGTGAACGCCAGCTTCAACAACACGATGGTCACCATCACCGACGCCCAGGGCAATGCGATCAGTTGGTCCTCGGCCGGCATGATGGGCTTCAAGGGTAGCCGCAAGTCGACGCCCTATGCCGCCCAGGTGGCCGCCGACGACGCGGGCAAGAAAGCCGCCGAACATGGCGTCCGCACGCTGGAAGTCGAAGTGAAGGGGCCGGGTTCGGGCCGCGAGAGCGCCCTGCGCGCGCTCCAGGCGGTCGGTTTCACGATCACCTCGATCCGTGACGTGACCCCGATCCCGCACAACGGCGTCCGGCCTTCCAAGCGCCGTCGCGTCTGACCGAGCTTTCCGGCGGCGCATCTGGCGCTGCCGCTTTTTCGGATGGCCGCGGACCCTCAACGGGAACGCGGCCGCTGCCGCAAGAACAACCCTAGGGGAAAGCCCATGACTGTCAACATCAAGAACTGGCAGGAACTGAAGAAGCCCAACAACCTCGAGGTCAAGGCGGGCAACGACCCCAGGCGACGTGCGACTTTCGTTGCCGAACCGCTCGAACGCGGCTTCGGTCTGACGCTGGGCAATGCCTTGCGCCGCGTGCTGCTGTCCTCGCTGCAAGGCGCGGCGATCACCTCGATCAAGATCGAGAATGTGCTGCACGAGTTCTCCAGCCTTGCCGGCGTGCGCGAGGACGTGACGGACATCGTCCTCAACGTGAAGCAGATCGCGCTCAGGATGCAGGGCGAGGGGCCGAAGCGGCTTCAGCTTTCGGCGACCGGCCCGGCCGAAGTCACCGCGGGCGACATCGCCGTTTCGGGCGATATCGAGGTGATGAACAAGACTCTCGTGATCTGCCACCTCGATGAAGGCGCGACGCTGAACATGGAACTGACGGCAGACACCGGCAAGGGCTATGTCCCGGCGGTGTCGAACCGCCCGGTCGATGCGCCGATCGGCCTGATCCCGGTCGATTCGCTCTATTCGCCGGTGCGTCAGGTTTCCTACAAGGTCGACAACGCGCGTATCGGCCAGGAGCTGGATTTCGACAAGTTGAGCCTGACGGTCGAGACCGACGGCACCGTGACGCCGGAGGATGCGGTGGCCTATGCCGCGCGCATCCTGCAAGACCAGTTCGCGCTGTTCGTCCACTTCGAGGACATGGCCCCGATCGGCGCCTCGCCGATGATCGGCATCGCTGCCGGTAGCGTGCCGGCCGAGGAAAGCGACACCAACCAGCTCAACCGCTACCTGCTCAAGAAGGTGGACGAACTCGAGCTGTCGGTGCGTTCGGCCAACTGCCTCAAGAACGACAACATCATCTACATCGGCGATCTGGTCCAGAAGACCGAGGCCGAGATGCTCCGCACGCCGAACTTCGGTCGCAAGTCGTTGAACGAGATCAAGGAAGTGCTCTCGTCGATGGGCCTGCGCCTGGGCATGGACATCCCCGGCTGGCCGCCGGAGAACATCGAGGAAATGGCCAAGAAGCTCGAACAGGAGCTTTTGGGTTAAGCAGACTCACGCAAGCCGAACTGCACCCCCGCGAAAGCGGGGGCCTCGTTCGGCTTCAGGCAGTTGGACTTCAGGACGGGTAACGGCGGCCACCCCAAGCGCCGCCGGGTATGGGCTACCTGACACGGGCCTTTAACGAACGGAGTATGTGAAAATGCGTCACAGGATCGGCGGCCGCAAGCTGCAACGCACCTCGTCCCACCGCAAGGCGCTGTTGCGCAACATGGCGGCGGCGCTTATCAAGCATGAGCAGATCACCACCACCACCGCCAAGGCGCGCGAACTGCGCCCCTATGTCGAGAAGCTGATCACGCTCGGCAAGCACGGGGGCCTGTCGAATCGCCGTCTGGCGCACGCGCGCTTGCTCGACGATGCGCAACTGGTGAAGCTGTTCGACGTGCTCGCCACGCGCTACGCCTCGCGCAACGGCGGTTACACCCGCATCATCAAGGCCGGCTACCGCGCTTCGGACGCCGCGCCGATCGCCGTGATCGAACTGGTTGACCGCGACGTTTCCGCCAAGGGCCAGGATTCCGGCCCGGTGATGACCGAGGAAGAAGAATACGCGGAAGCGTGAGGCTTCCAGCCCTCTCCTCTTGAGGGGGAGAGCGCGCGCGATGCTCTCAACCAATTGCAAAGGCGGTCGCGAGTGCTAGGCTTGCGGCCGTTTTCGCATTCTGGAGATGAGATGCCCCGGTTGTTGCGCGCGCTGCTTGTTGCGGCGTGGTTCGCCTGTCCCTCGCAAGCCCCGGCTTCCTCGCAAATCGGCCAGGACATGACGCCCATTCACTATCCCGAGACGCGCCGCGGCGACGTGGTCGACACGCTGTTCGGCGAGAAGATCGCCGATCCTTATCGCTGGCTCGAAAACGATGTCCGCAGCGATCCCGAAGTCGCGGCCTGGGTCGAGCGCGAGAACAAGGCCACGCGCGGCTACCTCGACATGCTGCCGCAGCGCGCCCGGTTCGCGCAGCGCATCCGCGCGCTGATGGATTATGAGCGCTTCGGGATTCCGACGAAGGCCGGCCGGCGCTATTTCTACACACGCAACACGGGGTTGCAGAATCAGGCGCAGCTCTTTGTCCGCGAGGGCCTGCACGGCAAGCCGCGGCTGCTGATCGATCCCAACGCCTGGGCCAGGGATGCCGCCACCGCGCTCGATGCCTGGAAGCCTTCGGATGACGGCAAGTATCTGCTCTACAGTGTTCAGGACGGCGGCAGCGACTGGCGCATCCTGCGCGTGCTCGATGTCGCCGGCGGCAAGCCGCTTGCCGACGAGATCCGCTGGGCCAAGTTCACCGACCTTGCCTGGGTCGGTGACGAGGGCTTCCTCTATTCGCGTTTCCCGGAGCCCGGGGCGGGCGAGACTTTCCAGGCGCGCAATTACGACCAGGCCGTCTATTTTCACCGCCTGGGCACGCCGCAGACCGATGACCAGCTCGTCTATGCCACGCCCGACCATCCCGAGCGCGGCCACGGCGCAACGGTGACGCAGGACGGCCGCCTTGCGGTGATCACCAGCTCGACCGGCACCGACGCCCGCTATGAGCTGCATACGATCGACCTGTCACGGCGCAGCCGCGACGGCTGGAAAGCGCGGCCGCTGGTCAGCGGGTTCGAGCACGACTGGAAGCTGGTCGACGGGATGGGGCAGCAGTTGTGGTTCGTCACCAACTGGCAGGCGCCGCGCTATCGCCTGGTGGCGATCGATCTCGGTGCGCGCAATCCCGAGTGGCGGGAACTCGTGCGGCAGTCGGACGAGACGCTTCAGCAGGGCACGATCATCGGCAGCCAGCTCGTGCTGCAATACCTCAAGGACGCTTCCAGTCAGGCGCTGGTGTTCGGGCTCGACGGCAGGACGGCGCGGGCCATTTCGCTGAACGGCATCGGCACTGCCGCGGGCTTTGCCGGCAAGCCCGGCGATCCCGAGACTTTCTATGCCTTCACCAGCTTCAACCGGCCGCAGACGATCTACCGGATGAATCTGGCCAGCGGGGAAAGCGAACCTTTCGCCAGCCCGAAGCTGTCGTTCGATCCGCGCGAATACGATATCGACCAGCGTTTCTATGCCTCGAAGGACGGTACGCATGTGCCGATGTTCATCGTCCGCAAGAAAAGCATCGCCGCTGCGGGCAAACCCGTGCCGACGCTGCTTTACGGCTATGGCGGCTTCGACATCGCATTGACGCCGGGCTTTTCGGCGATCCGCATGGCCTGGCTTGAGGCTGGGGGCGCTTTCGCGCTGGCGAACCTGCGCGGCGGCGGTGAGTACGGGCGCGCGTGGCACGATGCCGGCCGGCTTGCCAACAAGCAGAACGTGTTCGACGACTTCATCGCCGCGGGCGAGTTCCTGATCGCCGGGGGCATCACGCCCAGGGGCGGGCTGGCGATTCAGGGCGGCTCGAACGGCGGCCTGCTCGTGGGGGCGGTGGTGAACCAGCGGCCGGACCTGTTCGCCGCGGCCAATGCGCAGGTCGGCGTCATGGACATGCTGCGCTTCGATCGTTTCACCGCCGGCCGCTATTGGGTGGACGACTATGGCTATCCCGATCGCGAGAAGGATTTCCGCATCCTGCGCGCCTATTCGCCCTATCACAATATCAGGCCGGGCACCGACTATCCGGCGATACTGGTGACCACTGCCGATACCGACGACCGTGTCGTGCCGGGGCACAGCTTCAAATATGCCGCTGCGCTTCAGGCTGCGCCCCTGGGCCTGCGCCCCCGGCTTATCCGCATCGAGACGCGCGCCGGTCACGGCTCGGGCAAGCCCACCGACAAGGCGATCGAGGAAGGCGCGGATATCCTGGCCTTTCTGGCGCAGTGGACCGGGCTGAAAGTGGAATGAGCACTCCCCCGCGCCGGCAAGAGCGGTGCGCGCTGGAGCAGCGTGCATATATCGGCACCACTCGCCCTGCACCCGTCACCCTGAACTTGTTTCAGGGGCCATGGTGCAGCCTAACACAACGCCCGAGGGACCCTGAAACAAGTTCAGGGTGACGCGGAAGGGGGACGAAGTGGCATCTTGCCCCTACATATGGATCGGCTTGCCCAGCACGGCCATCGCCGCTTCCTTGACCGCTTCCGAATGTGTCGGATGGGCGTGGCAGGTATAGGCGATGTCCTCGCTGGTGGCGCCGAATTCCATCGCCTGCGCGGCCTGGGCGATCATTGTGCCCGCGACCGAGGCGATCATCCAGACGCCGAGCACACGGTCGGTCCCGGCATCGGCGATCACTTTGACGAAGCCGTCGGGCTCGCGGTTGGTCTTGGCGCGGCTGTTGGCGAGCATCGGGAACCTGCCGACCCTGATCGCGCCCTTTTCCCCTCCTGCTTTTTCAAGGGCCTGTTCTTCGGTCAGGCCGACGCCAGCGATCTCGGGCGAGGTATAGACCACGCTCGGGATAACGCCGTGGTTGACGATGCCGATCTGGCCGGCGATGTTTTCGGCAACGGCGATGCCTTCGTCCTCGGCCTTGTGCGCCAGCATCGGGCCGGGAATCACGTCGCCGATCGCCCGGACACCATCGACTTTCGTGCGGAACTGGTGGTCGGTTTCGATCTGGCCGCGCGGGTTGAGCGCCAGCCCGATCGCGTCGAGACCGAGGCCTTCGGTGTTCGGCCGCCGGCCGATCGCGACGAGCACGCAGTCGGCTTCGAGGGTTTCGCTGTCACCGCCCGCCGCGGGTTCGAGCGTCAGCGTCACTTTCCTGCCCCTGGTTACGGCCCTGGTGACTTTGGTGGAGAGGCGAAGCTCCATGCCCTGCTTCCTGAACAGCCTGGCCGCCTCCTTGCGGACTTCGCCGTCCATGCCGGGGAGCAGCGCGTCGAGGAACTCGACCACGGTGACTTTCGCCCCGAGCCGCCGCCAGACCGAGCCCAGCTCCAGCCCGATCACGCCGCCGCCGATCACGACCATGTGTTCGGGCACACGGTCCAATGCCAGCGCACCCGTCGAATCGACGATCATGCCCCGGGCATTGTCGACATCGACTCCCGGCAGCGGCATGACCGACGAGCCGGTGGCGATGACCACGTTCCTTGCCGTCACCGTCCTGTCCGCGACCGCCACGGTATGCGCATCGCGGAACACGGCCTGGCCTTTCAGCCAGTCGACCTTGTTTTTCCTGAACAGAAAGGCGATGCCGTCAGTCAGTTCCCTGACCGCCGCCGCTTTTTCGCCTTGCAGGGCGGGCAGGTCGAGTTCGACTTCGGCCGTTTTTACGCCGAACCTGGCGAGCGTGCCGTGCGCGGCGGCTTCGAACAGTTCGGAGCCGTGCAGCAGGGCCTTGGAGGGAATGCAGCCGACGTTGAGGCAGGTGCCGCCCAGCGTCTCGCGGGCTTCGGCGCAGGCGGTCCTGAGCCCGAGCTGCGCCGCGCGGATCGCCGCGACATAGCCGCCCGGACCGGCGCCGATGACGAGGACATCGTAATCGTAATTCTGGCTGGCCATCATCCGTCCTTCCAAGATACTTCTCCCTGGGGATTCACACATTCCGGCAGGAGAGGCTTCCTGCCGGCCATGCCCGCCCCCCTCTGTCCGCACCCGTCACCCTGAACTTGTTTCAGGGTCCATGGTGCCGCCGACACCGCGACGGCAGGGCAAAACGCCCGATGGACCCTGAAACAAGTTCAGGGTGACGATGAAGGGGGCGAATGGAAAGAGCATAACGGCGCGCGGGGCCATGTTGGATAATGTTCCACGAGGAACACTTTCCAACATCGGTCGCCGCAGCTTCCCCCGATCCTCCCCCGCCGATGTTCGTCGAGCGGCCATCATTGCAAAGACTGGCATTTTTCTCGTTCATATGTGGCCGCTGGAGAGAAGTGTGAATATCGTAGTTCCTGTGGCGGAGGGGGCAAATCCTCACAAATCGATCAGCAGCCGTGTCGGGTCTTCGATCGCTTCCTTGATGATCTTGAGCGCCGTCACCGCCTCGCGCCCGTCGATCAGGCGGTGGTCGTAGCTCAAGGCGAGGTACATCATCGGGCGGATGACGATCTCGCCATTGCGGACGACCGGCCGGTCCTCGATGCGATGGAGGCCGAGCACTGCCGATTGCGGCGGGTTGATGATCGGTGTCGACATCAGGCTGCCGAAGACGCCGCCGTTGGAAATGGTGAACGTGCCGCCTTTCATGTCGTCGAGCGTCAGCGTGCCGTCCCTGGCGCGCGTGCCGAAATCGCCGATGGTCTTCTCGATGTCCGCGAAGGACAGCCGATCGGCATCGCGCACCACCGGCACGACCAGGCCGTTGGGCGCCGAGACCGCGACCGAGATGTCGACATAGTCGTGATAGACGATCTCGTCGCCCTCGATACAGGCGTTGGTGGCGGGCACGTCCTTCAGCGCCAGGCAGGCTGCCTTGGCGAAGAAGCCCATGAAGCCCAGCCGCACGCCATGCTTTTTCTCGAACAGATCCCTGTAGCGGTTCCGCGCAGCGATCACTTCGGACATATCGCAGTCGTTGAAAGTGGTCAGCAGCGCTGCCGTGTCCTGCGCCTGCTTGAGCCGGCGGGCGACCGTCTGGCGCAGCCGCGTCATTTTCACGCGCTCCTCGCGCCGCTCGCCGCCGGGAACTGCACTACCGGCAGGAAGCGGCGCCGGGGCAGGGGCGGTGACGGCCGGCGCGGGTGTCGCCTGCCTGGTCTGGGCGGCGTGGACGATGTCCTCTTTGGTCAGGCGGCCGTCCTTGCCGGTGCCTTTCACTCCCGAGGGATCAATGCCGTATTCGAGCACCGCGCGGCGCACCGCCGGCGAAAGCACGGTGGCATCGGTTTTCGCCGGCATCGTGTCCGCAGCGCCTGGGGCCGGCCTTTCCTCGCGTTTCGCCGCAGGCGCCGCACCGGCGGCGGCCGTGGCGTCCTCGATCGTGGCGATCAGCGCGCCCACCGCAACGGTATCGCCTTCCCCGGCGAGCTGTCGGCCCATGATGCCGGCAGCGGGCGCCATCACGTCGATCGCGACCTTGTCGGTTTCGAGGCTGGCGATGGGCTCGTCGAGCGCGACCGCCTCGCCCGGCTGCCTGAGCCAGCTACCGATCGTGGCCTCGGTAACGGATTCGCCGAGCGTGGGAACTTTGACTTCGGTGGACATTGTCGACCTTCCTGGCAGGGGGATCAGGATTTCTTGCGGCGGCGGATCTCGGAACGGACCGACAGGCCCAGCGCATCGGCGACCAGCGCGCCCTGCTCGGCCTCGTGCCGCTTGGCGAGGCCGGTGGCGGGAGAAGCGCTGCCGGTGCGGCCGGCATAGCGCACGGTTGCGACTTTGCTGCGGGCTTCCTTCAGCGCATCCTCGATCAGCCGGTGAACGAAGAACCAGGCGCCGTTGTTGCGCGGTTCCTCCTGGCACCAGACCACTTCCTGAAGGTTCGGCATCCGGGCGATGCGGACTGCCAGCGGTTCGCCGGGGAAGGGGTAGAGCTGTTCAAGCCGCACCACCGTCACGTCGTCCAGCCCGGCCGCGTCGCGTGCTTCCATCAGGTCGTAGCCGACCTTGCCCGAGCAGAGCACGAGCTTGCGCACTTTCCCGTCGGGCGGCGGTGTGCGGTCCGACATGATGCGGCGGAAATGGCTCTCGCCGGTGAAGTCCCCGATTTCCGAGCGCGCCAGCGGATGCCGCAGCAGCGACTTGGGCGTCATGATGATCAGCGGCTTGCGGAACGAGCGGTGCATCTGCCGCCGCAGCGCGTGGAAATAGTTCGACGGCGTGGTGATGTTGCAGACCTGGATATTGTCCTGCGCACAGAGTTGCAGGAAGCGTTCCAGGCGGGCCGAGGAATGCTCCGGGCCTTGCCCTTCGTAGCCGTGCGGCAGCAGCAGGACGAGACCGTTGGCGCGCAGCCACTTGGCCTCTGCGGCGGCGATGTACTGGTCGATGATGATCTGCGCGCCGTTGGCGAAGTCGCCGAACTGGGCTTCCCACAGCACCAGCGTCTTCGGGTCGGTCATCGCATAGCCGTATTCGAAGCCGAGCACGCCATATTCGGAAAGCGGGCTGTCGAGCACTTCGAAGCGGCCGTGCGGCACGGTCGAAAGCGGCACGTATTTGTGTTCGTCGGTCTGGTCGACCCACACCGCGTGACGCTGGCTGAACGTGCCGCGGCCCGAATCCTGGCCGGACAGGCGCACGCCGTAGCCTTCGGAAAT
Organism: Novosphingobium sp.; assembly: GCA_031285165.1. Classification (GTDB taxonomy): domain Bacteria; phylum Pseudomonadota; class Alphaproteobacteria; order Sphingomonadales; family Sphingomonadaceae; genus Novosphingobium. The sequence goes on along the minus strand of JAITWR010000035.1, from coordinate 5,678 downwards.
CAGGCTGCCGAAAGCCAGCGCCTCGCCGGTCGCCCAGTCGAAGCCGGTGCCGTCCTTGAACATCTGGCGCCTGGCGTCGAGCACGCGGTTCAGCGTGCGGTGGATCGTCAGCCCTGCGGGCACTGCGGTCAGCGTGCGGCCCAGGCTGTCGAGCAGCTTGCTCTCGATGCCGGTGGGCACGTTGCGCCGTGCGGTTTCGGGATCGACCGGCTTGTTGAAGCCGCTCCAGCGGCCGGCGAACCAGTCCGCCTCGTTGGGCTTGTAGCTTTTCGCCGCCTCGAACTCCTCCTCGAGCGTGGCGGTGAAACGCTCGGCATATTCGCCCAGGTGGTTCCGGTCGATCACGCCTTCCTCGATCAGCCGCCGGGCATAGATCTCGGACACCGGCGGATGCTGGCGGATCTGCGCGTACATCAGCGGCTGGGTGAAGCTCGGCTCGTCGCCTTCGTTGTGGCCGAAGCGGCGATAGCACCACATATCGATGACCACGTCCTTGTCGAACTTCTGGCGGAAGTCGACGGCGAGCTTGCAGGCGAAAGTCACCGCTTCGGGATCGTCGCCGTTGACGTGGAAGATCGGCGCCTGGACGCCTTTGGCCACGTCCGACGGATAGGGCGAATTGCGCGCGAACTGCGGGCTGGTGGTGAAGCCGATCTGGTTGTTGATGATGAAGTGCAGGCAGCCGCCGGTGGCGTAGCCGCGGATGCCCTGGAAGCCCAGGCATTCCCAGACGATGCCCTGGCCGGCGAAAGCGGCATCGCCGTGCAGCAGCACGGGCAGCACCTGGTCCATTTCCTGCAAGTCGTCGCGTATGGTCAGCGTGGCGCGCACTTTGCCGAGCACGACCGGGTCCACCGTTTCGAGATGCGATGGGTTGGGGACCAGGCTCATATGCACCTTGATCCCGTCGAACTCGCGGTCGGTCGAGGTGCCGAGGTGGTATTTGACATCGCCCGAGCCGCCGACATCGTCGGGGTTGGCGGAGCCGCCCGAAAATTCGTGGAAGATCACGCGATAGGGTTTGGCCATGACATTGGCGAGCACGTTCAGGCGGCCGCGGTGCGACATGCCGATGACGATTTCGCGCACGCCCATCTGGCTGCCGCGCTTGATCACCGATTCGAGCGCGGGGATCATGCTTTCGCCCCCGTCGAGGCCGAAGCGCTTGGTGCCGACGTATTTCCTGCCGAGGAATTTCTCGTACTGCTCGCCGCGCGTAACGGCCTGGAGAATCGCCTTCTTGCCGATGATCGTGAAGTCGATCGACTTGTCGGCGCCTTCCATGCGCTCTTGCAGGAAGCGGCGTTCCTCGACATCGGCGATGTGCATGTATTCCAGGCCGACCTTGCCGCAGTAGTTGGCGCGCAGGATATCGACGATCTCCTGCACGGTGGCCCACTGTTTGCCGAGAAAGCCGCCGATGAAGACCTTGCGGTCGAGCGCGGCGCCGGGAAAGCCGTGGTATTCGGGCGTGAGATCGGCGGGAAGATCGCGCTGGGAAAGGCCGAGAGGATCGAGGTCGGCCGCCAGATGCCCGCGCACGCGATAGGTGCGGATCAGCATCATGGCGCGGATCGAATCCATCGCCGCGGCTTCCAGCGCCGCTTCGTCCAGCGCTGTGCCGGCCTGTCCGACCGAGGCCCGGATCGCCGCTTTCATCGCCGTAGGGTCGAGCGCCCGGGTCAGATCGTCCTCGGCCGCAGCGCCTGCCGGCGGCCACCCGGAACGCTGCCAGCTCGGACCCGGCTGGGGGTCGCCGGGGAGGAATTCGAGGTTCTCGTTACCCATAACAACGCACCTTCACGCGAAACGATAAACCTTCATGCGAAACGGTAAACCTCGAAACGGTAAACCTTCATGTACCCCCGCGAACCTTCATGCGCCCCCGCGAAGGCGGGGGCCTCAGCCGGTTGCAGAGGAACGTCTCTGCGATGTTCAGCTCCGCCTCACGAAGTCCCCGCCTTCGCGGGGACGCAGGTGAGGTCGCTACTGGTTGAGTGTGTCAACCAGGTCACGCCACTCAGGATTCCTTTCGACGATCCGGGCCAACTTCCATGCCCGGTTCCACTTCTTCATGCGACGCTCGACCAGTCGGGCGTCATGGATGTTCTCGAACCGTTCGAACCAGACCAGACGATGACAGTTGTAATCCTTCGTGAACCCCGGAACGGCCCGGCTGCGATGCTGTTCCACGCGCCTGGCCAGATTGTCCGTTACGCCGATGTACAACACTCCATCCGGCTTGTTCGTCAGCATATAGACGTAGCCCGGTTTCATACCGCAACCCGTTACCGCACCCCCGCGAAAGCGGGGGCCTCAGGCCGTTGCAGGACTATCTCCGAAATGTTCAATCCGGCCTCCCGAGGCCCCCGCTTTCGCGGGGGTGCAGGCTCCTTACACCAGCTCTTTCAGCAGCCCCGCCAGCGTCGAGCCCAGCTCGGCCGGGGATGGCGAAACGCGGATGCCGGCATCTTCCATCGCGGCGATCTTGTCCTCGGCGCCGCCCTGGCCGCCCGAGACGATCGCGCCGGCGTGGCCCATGCGGCGGCCGGGAGGCGCCGTGCGGCCGGCGATGAAACCGACCGTCGGCTTCCTGCGGCCGCGCTTTGCCTCGTCCTTGAGGAACTGCGCCGCCTCTTCCTCGGCCGAGCCGCCGATTTCGCCGATCATGATGATCGATTTCGTGGCCTCGTCGGCCAGGAACAGTTCCAGCACGTCGATGAAATTGGTGCCGTTGACCGGATCGCCGCCGATGCCGACCGCGGTGGTCTGGCCCAGGCCCTCGTTGGTGGTCTGGAACACCGCTTCGTAGGTCAGCGTGCCCGAGCGGCTGACGACACCGACCGAGCCGGCCGAGAAGATGTTGCCCGGCATGATGCCGATCTTGCACTCGTTCGGGGTCAGCACGCCGGGGCAGTTCGGGCCGATCAGGCGCGACCTGGAGCCCGAAAGCGCGCGCTTCACGCGCACCATGTCGAGCACCGGAATGCCTTCGGTGATCGCCACGATCAGCTCGATCCCGGCGTCGATCGCCTCGAGGATCGCGTCGGCCGCACCGGCGGGCGGCACATAGATGCAGCTTGCCGTGGCGCCGGTCACGGCTTTCGCTTCGGCAACGGTGTCGAACTGCGGCAGGCCGAGATGCGTGGTGCCGCCTTTGCCGGGAGTGACGCCCGCGACCATCTGCGTGCCGTAGTCGAGCGCCGCCTGGGTGTGGAAGCTGCCGGTCGAGCCGGTCATGCCCTGGGTGATGACCTTGGTGTTCTTGTCGACGAGGATGGACATGGAGGGGTTCCTGTCAGTTCGGGATGTTTTTGAAGGGGTTGATTGCCTGGACATCGCCATAAAACTGGCCGTCATTGAGATCTTCGGTGTAGAGAACCGATGCGCCGAGATCGTGAGCCGCGGCGATGATGGCCCCATCCCAATAGCTCAACTGATATCGGTCGGCGAGGCTGGCGCCTGTCCGAACGAGGTTTGCATCGACGGTCACGCACGGCTGCAAGGCCATCTGGCTCATCCATGCCATCGCTTCGGCGTGAGTCATTTTGACATCACCCTTCCTGAGCGCATTGTAATAAAATTCAGCGAGAACCTGGGTCGATAGACAGTAGTTTTCCTCGTACACCAGCCGATCGGCAATCGGCCGCTTGTGAACGTCCTCCTTCGGCAGCCGATGCATCGCTGCGTAGAGGAAAACATTGGTGTCGAGAAAGGCGGTAGGCATCAGTCGCCTTTCGGCCATTGTCGATCCGCGTAGGTTTCTTCCCGGCTCCATCGCCAGGTTTCTTCAGAACCTGCGTCTTCACCGCGCGCCCGTGCGGCGGCCCGCGCTTCATCCCGCGCGATGTTTTCCAACGCCTTCCGATGCATCCATTCGCGCGCTTCCTTCCGGCGCTTTTCGAGCCCCAGAAGCTCATTGGCATGAGCCCGGAACAGCGCGTTCACCGTGGTCTTGCGCTCTGCCGCATAGATCCGCAGTCCATCGAGCACATCGTCGGGGAACGCCATTGTGACATTGCGCGTCATGGCTCAGGCTCCACATTTACACAGGGTATGTGTAAAATAAGGGTGCAGGTCTGCCTCGTCAACGCGAGCATCAAGGCCGCGTGCCCGCCGGACGCTGACTCTGGTGTTCTTGTCGACGAGGGTGCTCATTTGTGTCTCCAGTTGCACCCCCGCGAAAGCGGGGGCCTCAGCCGGTTGCAGAGGAACGTCTCTGCGATGTTCAGCTCCGTCTCACGAGATCCCCGCTTTCGCGGGGACGCGAAGTGTTACGCCAGGCTCGGATCGATGCCCTTGCAGGCGACCAGCAGTTCCCTGACCGCGTCGATCGACACCTGAAGGCCGGCTTTCGCCGTATCGTCGAGCGTGATTTCGATCACTTCCTCGACACCGCCGGCGCCGATCACCACGGGCACGCCGACATAAAGGTCATCGATGCCGTACTTGCCCTGGACGCGTGCGGCGCAGGGCAGGATGCGCTTCTGGTCGCCGAGGTAGCTTTCCGCCATGGCGATGGCCGAAGCCGCGGGGGCATAGAAGGCCGAGGTGCCGAGCAGGCCGACGATTTCGCCGCCGCCGACCGCGGTGCGCTTGATGATCGCGTCGATGCGTTCCCGGGTCGAGCGGCCCATCCTGATCAGGTCGGGGATGGGGATGCCCTTGATTGTCGAATATTCGGCGACGGGAACCATGGTGTCGCCGTGGCCGCCCAGCACGAAGCTGGAAACGTCGCGTACCGAGACGCCGAATTCTTCGGCGAGGAAAGTCGAGAAGCGCGCCGAATCGAGCACGCCGGCCATGCCGACCACCTTGTTGTGCGGCAGGCCCGAAAACTCGCGCAGTGCCCAGACCATCGCGTCGAGCGGGTTGGTGATGCAGATGACGAAAGCGTTCGGGGCATTGGCCCTGATGCCTTCGCCGACGGCTTTCATCACCTTGAGGTTGATGCCGAGCAGGTCGTCGCGGCTCATGCCCGGCTTGCGCGGCACGCCGGCCGTGACGATGATCACGTCGGCGCCGGCGATGTCCTTGTAGTCGTTGGTGCCGGTGACGCTGGCGTCGAAGCCCTCGACCGGGCCGCACTGTTGCAGGTCGAGCGCCTTGCCCTGGGGAACGCCCTCGGCGATGTCGAACAGGACGACGTCGCCCAGTTCCTTCTGCGCGGCGAGATGAGCCAGCGTGCCGCCGATGTTGCCGGCGCCGATGAGGGCGATCTTCTTGCGAGCCATGGGTGACGTGTCCTTCAAAGGGGGCGATAGGCGTCGGGCGAAGGCAGCCTGCTTGCCCCTCGATGGCAGGCGCCCTAGGGTTTCGCAGGTGCCCTAGGCCCGTGACACGCGCATTGCAACCGCGAATAAGGATAGGAAGCGACGTTTTTTGCGGGCATATTTAATAATGGTTTGCAATTGCAATAACTGCGTGAAGGGGCAGAAGGGGCGCCGCGCCGAGCGGCGCTCGGCCAGCGCAGCTAAACGAGTTCAGGATGACGGGTGCGGGGCGATGGGGCGTGGATCTGTCGGGGACGGCGGCGGAAAGTCCGCCGCGCACCCTGTCTGGCTGGGGCGGCAGGATTCGAACCTGCGAATGCCGGTACCAAAAACCGGTGCCTTACCACTTGGCGACGCCCCAGCAGAAGGCGGGCGCATAGCCGCTGTCGAGGGCGATGTGAAGGG
>JAITWR010000033.1 GCA_031285165.1 Novosphingobium sp. | reverse complement strand
GAGACGACACCCGCCATCAGAGCGCAACAAACACCCGCAAGCCAACACCTGTTCATCGCACCAATTTACCACATAGGGCGCTGCCAGCAAGAGGAATGGCTGCCGCGATAAACAGTTATTCGGCGGTCCAGCCGCCATCCATGCTCATATTGGCCCCGGTGACGTTGGCCGCGGCCTCCGTACAGAGAAATACCGCCATGGCCCCGACATCCCCGGGCTGGACGAAACGCCTGGTCGGCTGGCAGACCAGCAGCACGTCCTCGATCACCTGGTCGCGCGTCATGCCGCGGGCTTGCATCGTATCGGGAATCTGGTTCTCGACCAGCGGGGTCCAGACATAGCCGGGGCTGATGCAGTTGGCGGTGATGCCGTGAGTCGCCAACTCCAGCGCCAGCGTCTTGGTAAGCCCTGCCAGGCCGTGCTTGGCTGCGACATAGGCCGCCTTGAACGGCGAGGCGGTCAGCGAATGGGCGCTGGCGACGTTGATGATCCGCCCCCAGCCCGCATGCTTCATGTGCGGCACCGCCAGCCGGCTGGTGTGGAAGGCGGCGGTGAGGTTGAGCGCGATGATGAGATCCCATTTCTCGACCGGAAACGCCTCGATCGGCGCAACGTGCTGCATGCCGGCATTGTTGACCAGGATATCCACCGGCCCCGCCCCGGCCATCACCGCTTCCGCCCCCTCCCGCCGCGACAGGTCGCCGGGCACATGGCGCGCACCGAGTTCGGCGCAGAGCGCGGCAATCGCATCGGGTTCACCGAAGCCCGAAAGCACGATCCCGGCGCCTTCGGCCCTGAGCGCCCGGGCGATGGCGAGGCCGATGCCCGAAGTCGATCCCGTCACCAGCGCCCGCTTGCCTTGCAGGAACATACTCGACTCCATCCGTTTGTCGGCTAATGTGTTCTGGCATTGGCGGCAGCAAGTGCGCAAGTACCGCGGCGGAGGACACATGAGGTTCGGCAATTTCGGTGTCGCTCTGGCTGTTCTTTGCCTTTCACTGCCCGCAGTTCCTGCGCTCGCCGGCGAACCGTCGGACACGCAGGGAAAGCCCGTCACCAACAAGGACGTGAGCGCGAAGGACGTCGTCACCACGCCCGTAACCGACTTCGGCATCAGGAAGAACGCGATTCCACCGCTGCTGACCGACGCCGGGGAGCGCCCCTATTCGCTGCGCGGGCTCGGCACCTGCCAGCAGATCGCCACCGCAATCGGCGAGTTCGACAAGATCCTGGGCGACGATGTCGATCTGCCGCAAAACGCAGGCGGACGGGTGAAACCCGGCCGGGTAGCGCAATCGGTCGTCGGTTCCTTCATCCCTTTCCGCGGCGTCATCCGCGAGGTTTCGGGCGCCAGCGAGCACGATCGCCAGATGCGGGCGGCGATTCTGGCCGGCGTGGCGCGGCGGTCCTTCCTCAAGGGCATCGGCCAGGGCAGGGGCTGCCGTTATCCCGCACGATCGGCAACGATCGAGGTGTACAACCAGCGCATGAGCGAGCTGGAAAGCAAGGAACAGCAAAGCCAGCCGCACCGGCAGGACACCGCTGCGCAACCGGCAGCGCGGCAGAACAAGCGGGGCAAACGGAGCAACTGACCGGCAAATCGGCCGGTTGCGCAGCACCGCGGGATTGCGCTAGAGTTGGCTTTCAGCCGGGTGGAAGCATCCGGCACCCCGGAATGAAGATCTGCCGGAATCGTTCCGGTCCCATCTGAAGCGGAACGGTTCCAGCCCGCAGCCATGCGCCTCACCGACTGTCACAACATCGACGATTTCCGCCTGCTGGCAAAGCAGCGCCTGCCGTGGCCGGTGTTCGACTATATCGACGGGGCCGCCGACGACGAGCTGACCAAAAGCCGCAACACCGCCGCCTTCGCCGACTGCGACCTGGTGCCGGATGTGCTGGCAGGCGTGCAGGAGATCGACACCTCGGTCACCGTGCTCGGCCGGCGCAGCGCCCTTCCCCTGATTCTCTCGCCGACCGCATTGCAGCGCGTGTTCCACTGGCAGGGCGAGCGCGCCATCGCCCGCGCGGCGGAGAAGTTCAACCTGTGGTTCGGTATCTCGAGCCTCGCCACGGTGAGCATCGAGGAGATCGGCGCGATGGTTTCTGCGCCGAAGATGTTCCAGTTCTACTATCACAAGGACCGCGGCCTGAACCGCTCGATGATCGAACGCTGCCAGGCGGCGAAGTTCGATGCGATCGCGCTTACCGTGGACACGATCGTTGCGGGCAAGCGTGAACGCTGCGCGCGCAGCGGCTTCACCTCGCCGCCGAGATTCACTCCCTCCTCCGCCCTGTCCTATGCGATCAGGCCGCGCTGGGCGCTGGACTATCTCTTTCGCGAGAAATTCGCCCTGCCCAACCTCGACACCCATGTCAGCGAAGGCACCGGCGAGGCGGTGTCGATCGCGGGCTATTTCAACACGATGCTCGATACGGCGATGGACTGGAAAATGGCCGGGCAGCTTCGCGACGACTGGGGCGGCAAGTTCGCGCTGAAAGGCGTGATGAGCGTGGCGGACGCGAAACGCGCGGCGGCGATGGGAATCGATGCGATCATGATCTCGAACCATGGCGGCCGCCAGCTCGACGGCAGCCGCGCGCCGTTCGACGCGCTGCCCGAAATCGTCGACGCGGTCGGCGGCCGGATCGAGATCATCTGCGACGGCGGCATACGGCGCGGCACGCATGTCCTGAAAGCGCTGGCGGCGGGCGCGACCGCGGCCTCGGGCGGCCGGCTCTATCTCTATGCGCTGGCCGCAGCGGGCCAGCAGGGCGTGGAACGCGCGATCGCGCTGCTCAAGGACGAAATCGAGCGCGGCATGAAACTGATGGGCGTGACCGGCATCGACCAGCTCGACCGCGACCGCCTGCGCTGGCGTTGAGCTGTCCCCGCAGGGAAACGACAGGGCCGGCAAGCGCATCTACCTCGCCCGCCGCGCCGCCGGTGTCACTCGCAAGGACTGGCCGCGCGCCTGGAAGTCGCACGCGGTCTTCAGGCAGGCTTCCCGAACTTCCCGAACCTCACCCGTACAGACCACGGCGAACTTTTTTGCCGTGGCCGGAAATATGCCTGACAATCAACAGCTTCGACGGTGAGAAAGAGCCCGGCCTGTTTTGCGCTTTCGGCCCGTGTAGGAAAGCGGATTCTGCGTCCGGGCGCAGCGAAGGAATCCCCATTGAAACAGCGCCCGTTCGCGCCGCTCCGTGCCGTTGCCCCCTTCGGCATAGGCCAGGATGTTGGTGTCGAGCGCCAGCTTCACGCTTCGTCCTCGTAAAGCTCATCGCGCGTCCAGCGGCCGATATCGGTCACGGGCTGGGCGGCGAGGCGCCGGATCAGGAGATCGCGCGCCGTGGTCGCCACGGCTTCGTGGCGGCCGGCGGGAACGATCCGGGCGACAGGCTTGCCATGGCTGGTGACGACATAGCTGCCACCCTCGCGCACGGCGCGGAGCACCATCGAGAAATTGCGGTTGGCGTCCGCTGCGGAAATCGAGTGTTCCACGGGAACATCCTTGATGTAGTTATATTAACTATAATAATGCGTTTCAGCATGGCGGCAAGCGCCGGATGTCAGGACCGCCAGCGCCTCTTTCCGCCCCCCTGCCGATTCAGCCGGCCCTGTCCGGCACTCCGGCAGGTTGACGCCAGCGGCCCCCTCCCCGCAAGGGGAAGAAAGCTCAGGCGGCTGCCTCCGCTTCCCGCCGGCCGACGCTGCTCCAGTCCACCTTGCGCGTGGCGTACATCACCCCGGCCAGCGCCGCGAACAGCAGCACCGAGCCGATCAGCAGCGACCAGGCTTCGAGGTTCAGCAGCACGAACAGCAGCGCATAGAGCCCGACCAGCAGCGCGCCGATGAAACGCGCGCGTTTCCAGCTTTTGAGCACCGCGGCGCTGTAGGCGGTAAGCAGCCCGATGATCGCCGCGCTGGCCAGCAGATAGGCGGCGGTGAAGCCGGTCACTTCGGCAAAGGCGAGCAGCAGCACGAAGAACAGCACCAGCGCCGCACCCGCAAGCAGGTACTCCGCCACCGCCACCCGCGCCCCGCCGACGATGTCGAACAGCAGGAAGGCAAGGAAAGTGAAGCCGATGAACAGGAAGCCGTATTTCACCGAACGATCGACCTTGGAATAGAGATTCACCGGCTCGATCAGCCCGACCGTGACCGCCTGTGCCTGGCCCGAGACCGCTTCCGAACGGTCGCCGGAAACCGTCTCGCTGCTGATCGAAACCACGGCATTGCCGCTGCCGTCATCGATCGCCGGCGGCCCCTGGTCCCCGGTTGCGACCGGCGGCTGGCCCAGCGCCAGCTTGTCCACCGTGTAGCTGGCGCGAAAGCCTTTGGACGAAACCTCACGCCGTTCGGGCAGGAAGGCGCCGGCGAAGCTGGGGTTCGCCCAGGTCGAGGATACGTCCCACCTGGTCTGGCCGCCGCGCGGCACGAGACTCAGCAAGCGGCTGCCGCGCAGGCTGAAGGCATAGTCGACCGCCAGCGCGCGCTCACCCTGCCAGGGCAGGAAGGCGAAAAAGCCCTGCCCGCCGGTCGCGCCCGGCCCCTTGCCCGGCTGGACCGCGAGCGGCTGGCCATCGGCGATCAACGTACCGCCGGTGGTGAGCCCGCGCGCGTCCGAAGCGCCCATGCGCAATTCGGCACGGTCCCAGATCAGCGCTTCCCGGGTAACGCCGAAACGCGGCAGATCGGCCGGCAGCTCGAACCGCGCGGCACCCTTGATCCGTGCCTCGAAAAGCACGCTGCGGTAGATCGACTTGCGCCGTTCCTGCGGCTGGATCGTCGTGCTGACGCTGTTCGCGACGGGCGAGATGTAGAGCCGCTTTTCAACCTCGACCGTGCGCGTGGTGGTCTTGCCGTCGGTGCCCGTCTCGTTCTGCGTCTCGGTGGTGCGGAAAGGGACGACGACGACCGGCCCGGCAAGCACCTGCGGCCCGCCCCAGCCGTCGGTGATCGCACTTTGTGCAGTCTGGGACTGGTTCTGCCGGTCCCAGACCAGCGCGTAGACCAGCATCAACGGGATCACCAGCGCCAGCCCGATCAGGCAGGCGAACAGCAGCTTGATCCCGGGCGAGCGTTCCTTGCGCACGGCTTCGGTCATGAGTCCCCTTCCACAAGCTGTTCATCGTTCAGGAAGAACGGTTCGCCAGGATCACCGGCGGCAGCTTGCTGTTGGCTGAACGAAGCCGGTTATCCCCGGCACGGGCTGCCGGATTCACACATTCCGGCAGGAAGGGCTTCCCCCGCAGCCATGCGCGGCCCCCCCACCCTGAAACAAGTTCAGGGTGACGAGGAAGGTCAAGGACGAGGAGGGTCAAGGGGAAGCCGAAGATGAACCCTGGCACCCGCTCCCGTCAGCCCCTGATCTTCAATACACCCGTTTCTTCGGCTTGATATATTCGACATCGCCGGTGAGCGTGTAATTGTGGACAGGGCGGTAATCGATCCGCACCGTGCCGCCCTTGCCGCCCCAGCCTTCGAACCAGGCGGCGGTGTGCTTCATCCAGTTGGCATCGTCGCGCTCGGGGAAATCCTCGTGCGCGTGGGCACCGCGGCTTTCCTTGCGGTTGTGCGCTCCGTGCAGCGTCACGCTCGCCTGGGCGATCAGGTTGTCCAGTTCCATCGTCTCGACCAGATCCGAATTCCAGATCAGGCTGCGGTCGGAAACGTGGATATCCTCCATGCGCTTGTAGGTTTCGGCCAGTTTGGCCTTGCCTTCGGCCATCACCTCGTCGGTGCGGAACACCGCGGCATGTTCCTGCATGCAGCGCTGCATTTCGCCGCGCACCTGCGCCGTCGGCGAACCGCCCTTTGCGTTGCGGAAGTGATCGAGCCGGGTGAGCGCGAGGTCGGCCGAATCCTGCGGCAGTTCCTCGTGCTTCGCATCGGGCCTGACCAGTTCCTTGAGGCGGTGGCCGGCGGCACGGCCGAAGACCACGAGATCGATCAGCGAGTTCGAGCCGAGCCGGTTGGCGCCATGCACCGAAACGCAGGCTGCCTCACCCACCGCGAACAGGCCGGGAACCACCGTCTCCAGGTCACCGTCGGCGCCGATGGTGACGACTTCGCCCATATAGTTCGTCGGGATGCCGCCCATGTTGTAATGCACGGTCGGGCAGACGGGCAGCGGCTGGCGCGTAAGATCGACGCCGGCGAAGATCTTGCCGCTTTCGGTGATGCCCGGCAGGCGTTCGGCCAGCACTTTGGGATCGATGTGATCGAGGTGCAGGTAGATGTAGTCCTTGTTCGGACCGACACCGCGGCCCTCGCGGATCTCCATCGCCATCGAGCGGCTGACGACATCGCGCGAGGCGAGATCCCTGGCGCTCGGCGCATAGCGCTCCATGAAACGCTCGCCCGCGGCATTGGTCAGGTATCCGCCTTCGCCGCGCGCGCCCTCGGTGATGAGCACGCCCGCGCCGTAGATGCCGGTCGGATGGAACTGGACGAACTCCATATCCTGCAACGGCAGGCCCGCACGCAGCACCATGCCGCCGCCGTCGCCGGTGCAGGTATGCGCCGAAGTGGCGGTGAAGTAGCAGCGGCCGTAGCCGCCGGTCGCCAGCACGACGGCGTGGGCGCGGAAGCGGTGGATCGTCCCGTCATCGAGGCAAAGCGCGATCACGCCGCGGCACTTGCCGTTCTCCATGATCAGATCGATGGCGAAATATTCGATGAAGAAATCCGCATCGTACTTCAGCGACTGCTGGTAAAGCGCGTGCAGCATGGCGTGGCCGGTACGGTCGGCCGCGGCGCAGGTGCGCTGCACCGGCGGCCCCTCGCCCATGTTCTGCATGTGGCCGCCGAACGGGCGCTGATAGATCGTGCCGTTGTCGTTGCGGCTGAACGGCACGCCGGCATGTTCCAGTTCATAGACCGCGGCGGGCGCCTCGCGCACCATATATTCGATCGCGTCCTGATCGCCGAGCCAGTCCGAACCCTTGACGGTATCGAACATATGCCAGGTCCAGTGATCGGGCGTGTTGTTCTGCAACGAGGCGGCGATGCCGCCTTGCGCCGCCACCGTATGCGAACGCGTCGGGAACACTTTGGTAATGCAGGCCGTCTTCAGGCCGGCTTCGGCACTGCCCATCGTGGCGCGCAGGCCCGAACCGCCGGCGCCGACGACAACGGTGTCATAAGTGTGATCGATGATCTTGTATGCGGGCTGGGTAGCCATCTGTTCACGCGCCTCCCAGCGCCATGCGGATCACGCAGAAGAGGCCGAAGGCGGCCCCGGCGAATGCAAGCAGGTTCAAGAGAGCGATGCAGGCGAACTTGCCGCCATCGTCATGCACATAGTCCTCGACGACGACCTGCAAGCCGAGCCGGGCGTGCCAGATGTTGACCAGCACGAAAAGCGCAAGTGCGGTCGCGGGAACCGGCCGCGCGATCCAGTCGTGCATCGTCTCGAAACGCCAGTCGTTCAGCAGCAGCAGCAGCGATACCGCGAACCATACGGTCAGCAGCAGGCTGCCGATGGCGGTGTAGCGGATGACCAGCCAGTGATGCGAGCCGCTGTGCGCCGCGCCCAGGCCGCGAACGCGTCCGATCGAAGTTCCGTTGCCCATGTTTCTATCCTCAGCGCAGCAGCAGCACCGCCCAGAAGGCGGCGGTCAGAACGAAGCCCAGAATGGTGCAGATGGTCGCCCAGAGATTGTTCCGCGTCAGCTCGTAGCCGGCGCCGATATCGAGCACGAAGTGGCGGATGCCGCTGATCGCATGGCTGATCACCGACCAGCTCACACCGACCAGCACGACCAGGCCGTACCACGCGGAAGCGTGCTGCGAGAACGCGGCATAAGCGCCAGGCCCCGAGACGAGCGCGCCGAGCCACCACAGCAGCACGAGCAGCCCGACCGTCGCGCCGATGCCGGTCGCGCGGTGGAGGATCGAGGAAACCATGCCCGGCCCCCAGCGCCAGATTTGCAGATGCGGCGAAAGCGGTCGGTTCCTTGCGGAAGGGCTGGCTTGGGCCATTTGTCTCGATTCCCCATAATACGCAACGGCAGCTCGCGCTGCCGCTTGTGCCCCCTTAGCCAAATTGCCGGGTGGCGCAAGCCGGTGCCGCGCCCGAATCTGCCCCGAAGCGGCAACGCGGCTTGGCGACATCGCGCCCGGCGCTTATAAGGATGCGATGCCCCGGTCCTGGAAAATCACCGCCCTCGCTCCGCGCTCCGTGATCGAAGCCGCGCTCGTCGCGCACGAGGATGCGCCCGACTGGGACTCCGAAATGGTGCTGTCCGGCAGCGAGATCGCCGAGGACCGGCCCGACGACTGGCGGCTGGAAGTCTGGCTGCCGCGCAAGCCGCGCAAGGCCGATAAAGCCGCCGTCGCCGCCCTGTTCGCGGATGGTGTGCCACCATTCACGCCACCATTCACGATCGAAAAACTGCCCGACATCGACTGGGTAACGCAGAGCCAGCAGGGGCTGGAGCCGATCCGCGCGGGCCGCTTCCATGTCCATACGCCCGGGCATCCGCCACTTACCGTGCCCGGCGTGCGGGATTTCATCATCCCCGCCAGCCGCGCTTTCGGCACCGGGCGACATGCCACGACCGCCGGATGCCTCGCCATGCTGACACACATGAAGCGTCAGGGCGTGGTGGTGCGCAACCTGGCCGATATCGGCACGGGCACCGGCCTGCTCGCCTTCGCCGCGCTCGACCTCTGGCCGCGCGCGCTGGCGACCGCAAGCGACATCGACCCGGTCTGCCCCGGCGTTGTCGCGGAAAACGCGGCGCTGAACGCGGTGCCGATGGGCGCCGGGCCGGGCGCCCTGGTCATGACCGTGGCCGACGG
>JAITWR010000017.1 GCA_031285165.1 Novosphingobium sp. | reverse complement strand
CACCAGCCGGGCCACATGGTCCGGAAGATACAGGTCGTAACCGGCATCGCACGGCATGATCCGATCGAGAGCGACATCGTCGGCCGCGGGTATGGCGGCAGCCATCATGCGCGTTCGCGCCACCGGCGCCAGCGCGTTGACGCGGACTCCCAGGCCGGCAAGTTCCTGCGCGGCAAGCTGCACGATCGCCAGCACAGCGGCCTTGCTGACCCCATAGACGGTGAGCGGCGAATGGGGATTGCAACCGCCCGGCGACGCCGTGCAGACGACGGCCCTGCCCCGGCGAGGCCCCTGTTCGCGCCAGAGCCGGGCCGCGGCATCGACCAATGCCCCGGTGCCTTTGGCATTGACATCCATGACCCGGTCCCAATCCTCTTCGGCAAGGGTGCCAAACACCGCCGGGCGGCAAATCCCGGCATTGCTCACCAGTATGTCGAGATCGCCGAATGCGGCAATCGTGCGCCCGACCAGGCCTTGCGCCTCGGGCCATGAGGAAACATCGGCTCCGTCTGCTGCTGCGACACCGCCCAGCGCGACGATTTCTGCAACCACATCACGGGCAGGCGTTCCATCCTCGCCCCGACCGGCCGCATTGCCGCCAAGATCGTTGACCATGACCCTGGCGCCGGCCGCCGCCAGTGCCAGGGCATGCGCCCGCCCCAGCCCCCGGCCGGCACCTGTGACCAGAGCGACTTTACCATCCAGCCTCATCGCATTCTCCCTTGTCGGCCAAAGCCCTTTCGCACAGTAACCGCCAAAATTCACAAATTTATTGCAATATATGATTTTAAATATCAATAATTGTTGCAGTCGCAAATCACGGCCAGGCAGGCCGGCAAATGCAGCGGGAGCCTTCCATGCAGTTCCATCACGTCGGGATATCGGTTTCGAGCCTGGAGCGGTCGATCGCGTTCTATCGTGACAAGCTGGACATGGACCTGATGGCCGGGCCGTTCCCGCTGGGCGGCCCGGAAGTCGGGGCGGTGACTGCGCTCGACAATGTCGCGGTGCAGGTCTGCATCATGCGCAAAGGCAATCTGACGCTCGAACTGTTCGAGTTCGCCCATCCCGAACCGCAGAGGCAGAACCCGGACTACCCGGTCTGCAATCATGGGATCAGCCACTTCGGAGTAACCGTCGCAGACATCGACGCGACTTATGCACGGCTCGCGGCACGCGGGGTGCGTTTCCATTCGACAGTCAGACAGTTTCCCGGCGGAATGCGGGCTGCCTATGGCCACGATCCCGATGGCAACGTCTTCGAACTTCTGGAAGAACCCAGGAACAACTGATTGCAATGACAGCGGAAATGGGAGAAGCAGCCATGCACGATCAGAACAAGGTCGCCGTCGTAACCGGCGGAGGCAGCGGGATCGGGCGGGCAACGGCGGTGCGGCTCGCGCAAAACGGCAACGCCGTGGCGGTGTGGGATATCGGGGCGGAAGGCGCGCAGGAGACTGCCGCCGCGATTACCAGCGCCGGCGGCAAGGCAGTGGCCTGTATCGGCGATGCCGCCAGCATCGAAGGGATCGCCGCCGCGCTGGCGCAGACCCGCGAAACCCTGGGTGAACCGCTGATCCTCGTCAACAACGCCGCAGTCACCGGATTTCTGCCCTTCCTCGCAATCGAGGAGGACGAGTGGGATCGGGTGATCGCGGTCAATCTCAAAGGCCCCTATCGCTGCACCCGCGCCATGTTGCCGGCAATGATCGCGGCGGGATGGGGGCGGATCGTCAATATCACCTCGTCGTCGGTGCAGAACGGCGGACACCGGATGCACCACTATGTCGCATCCAAAGGCGGCCTGTTCGGCCTGACACATTCGCTTGCGGCCGAGTTCGCCGGCGCAGGCATTACCGTCAACTGCGTACCGCCCGGTTATATCGACACGCCCATGTCGCGCGCCAATGCGCTCGATTTCGACAGGCACGCGGCGGCCTCCCCGATGCGCCGGGCCGGGAGGCCGGAAGAACTGGCGGCGGCGGTCGCCTTCCTGTGTTCCGACGAAGCCAGCTACATCACCGGGCAAACGTTCAGCGTGAACGGCGGCCGCTACCTGACCTGATTGCCGGGGATCATAACGATGACTCTTCCCTCCCTTCCCGCCGGCAGCGACCATGCTGCGATGGAACGCACATCCGGCCCGATGGCTGTTCCCCTGAAGGAAAGGGAGAAAGAGCGCAACAGCGCACGTGGCACGGCTGAGAAAGGCAAACCATGAGTGAAACCGCCATCGTCGGCGTCGGTGCGACGCCTTATTATTTCCGCGGCCAGTCGCGCCCGCAGACATTGTTCGAGCTGATCGGCAAGGCATCGCTTGCCGCCGTCGCCGATGCCGGGCTGGACATCACCGACATCGACGGCATGGCCTTCTATGCCACCGGCTTCGAGCCTGGGGCGATCGTCGAGATGCTGGGCATTCCCGAGCTGAATTTCTCCAGCGTCGTTTCCTCGTTCGGCGGCGGCTCCGCCGGCATCCTCGATCTGGCCGCGATGGCCGTCCAGTCCGGGCGCGCGAAGGCGGTGCTTTGCATCGGCGCATGTCAGCAGGCGGAGAACCGCTATGGCGCGGCGCTGGCGGGCATGGCGCCCACACCCGATGGCGAATGGCGGCGCACTGCCGATCTGCGCGGCCCCGGTGAAGCGCTGGCCCTGCTCGCCCGGCGTCATATGCATGTGTACGGCACCCGGCGCGAAGCCTTCGGCGAGGTGGTGATGGCATCCCGCGCCTATGCCGCGACCCGTCCCGAGGCGCTTCGCCGCAAGCCGTTGAGCCTCGACGAATACATGGCCGCGCCGATGCTGGC
The DNA here is from genome assembly GCA_031285165.1 of Novosphingobium sp. Lineage (GTDB taxonomy): Bacteria > Pseudomonadota > Alphaproteobacteria > Sphingomonadales > Sphingomonadaceae > Novosphingobium. The sequence continues at coordinate 12,717 of JAITWR010000017.1, read as the reverse complement.
CGATCCCCTGTGCCGACTCGATTTCTGCCTGGAAACCGATGGCGCCCTCGCTTTCGTCGTAACCAGCGCGGAGCGCGCCCGCGACCTGCCGCAAAAGCCGGTTTACATTGCCGCCAGCGCCCACGGCGGCGAGCGTGAATGGGGCCGCTCCTTCTTCTGGCTGAACATGCCGGATTCGCATTTCACCACGGCAGGGGGCGAGCATACGGCGCGCCGCCTGTTCGCCCAGGCCGGGATCGCGCCCGCCGACATCGATGTCGCGCTGCTTTACGATCACTTCTCCCCGCTGGTCGTCATGCAGCTTGAGGATTACGGTTTCTGCCCCCGTGGCGAAGGCGGCCCCTTCGTCGAAAGCGGCGCGATCCGCATGGACGGCAGCCTGCCGGTCAACCCGCACGGCGGGCACCTTTCCGAAGCCTATGTCATCGGCATGACCCACATTCGGGAGGCGGTCGAGCAGTTGCGCGGCACTGCCGTCAACCAGATCCCCGACGCCCGCCACGCCATCGTAAGCGGCGGCCCCGCGCCGATCCCGATGAGCGGCGCCATCCTGAGGAGCTGATCCATGCCGTCACGCAGCACAACCCATGACCTGAGCCGCATCGCAATCGCCATGGACACCTGGACCCGGCCATTCTGGGAAGCCGCCGACCGGGAACGGCTGGTCGTGCCGCGCTGCGGCCGGTGCGGCCACTATCGCTGGCCGCCGGGACCGTTCTGTCCGCAATGCCATTCCCAGGAAACGGAATGGGTCGATCCGGGCCGGGGCCGCATCTACAGCTTCACCGTCCTGTCGCGGCCGCCCGCGACGGAAGGCGGCGAGCCGGAGCTGAGTGTCCCGACGCTCGTGCGCTTCGCCGATGCCGGCGGCACGCTCCTGCTCGGCTCGCTGGCCGATGCCCCGATCGCGGCGATCGCCATCGATGCGCCGGTCACGATCGGCTGGGCGCAGGCCGCCAATACCCGCGTGCCGATTTTCCACCTGGCATGAACGCCATCGCTTGCGGAGCCACCCTTGATCGAAACGGCAAGCACCCAATTGCAATTCCATTGCAATGTAGAAAATCATAACCTATTGCGGTTGTGAACTTAATCGGCTTCAAACGAGGGAAACAGGTGAGCAGACCGGCTCTTTCCGCTACGCGCAGCATCGAGATCATGGAATTGCTTGCTTCGTTTCCCGAACGGCAATTCAGCCTCTCGGACATCGTCAAGGCCACGGAAATCAATATCGCATCGAGCCATGCGATCCTCAATGCCCTGTCCGGGAAAGGCTATATTACACGGCATCCGAAGCTCAAGACCTACAGCCTCGGCCCATCGCTGATCGCCGCCGGCTTTGCCGCGCAGAAGGCGCAGCCCATTGTCGAACATGCCATCGACGCGGCCCGCAAGCTGCGCGAGGAACTGGACATTCCGGTGCTGTTGAGCACAGTGGCCGGGGAGGAACTGCTGGCCATCTTCTCGCTGCCCGACAGTTCGGGATCGGTTGCGGGAATGACTGTCGGCGAGCGCCTGCCTCTGGTCGCCCCGGTCGGAGCGCCGTTTCTGGCCTGGTCACCGCAAGAGGAGATCGACGCATGGATCGAACGGCGCAACACGCCGCTGACGCCCGAATTGCGCGCCCTGCTCAGGGAGGATCTGCACCTCACCCGCGAACGCGGCTACCATGTCCACCTGCGTCCGCCCGAAAGGCGCACGATCGGTTCGCTGATGGCGGAAATGGCCACCAGCAGCCACATTGTCGATTACAAGGACGAAGTGCGCAAACTGATCCACGAATTCAGCACTGAAATGTGCCATCCGGTGTCGTTCGTACCGGAAACCGCCTATGATGTCATGCTGATCGCCTCACCGATTTTCGATCAGGAAGGACGCGCCGCATACAGCCTGGCAATCGGGGGCTTCATGCGCCAGTTGGCGGGCCGGCAGCTCCTGACCTACGCCGACCGGCTCTCGCGCACCTGCCTCGACATCATGCGCAGCGACCGCTCGCTGAACCGGCGGCAGACGCAGGGCGGCAATACCCCATCAGCATGATGCCCGGCAGATGCGCGCCCCTGCCCCCTCATCGTCACCCTGATGAGGGGGCAGGGACATGGCGGGTAGTGCCAATATTATGCGCGATGCTTATCTGTGCAATCGAGGTATCAACCGACTGTTCGGTCGTGCATGACAAGCCGGGCCGATTCCGGGCTCCCCTGCGGTTGTAGAGATGGCAGCGGGCGGCCGGCCAAGACCAGATACAAGGGGGAGGCGTACCTGTTCACCCTTCGAGACTATCCCGCACATAGCGGTCGAGCAACCGCACGCCGAAGCCGGTCGCTCCCTTGTCCCAGGTGGCGCCGGGCTTGTCGGCCCAGACGGTGCCGGCGATGTCGAGGTGCGCCCAGGGCGTGTCCCGCCCGCTGTTGTCTTTTTCGACGAAACGCTGGAGGAACTGCGCCGCGGTGATCGAGCCGCCGAAGCGCGGGCCGACGTTCTTCATGTCGGCTATCGGGCTTTCGAGCATCTTGTCGTAGCCCGGCCCCATCGGGAAACGCCACAGCCTGTCGCCCGAAGCCTGCCCCGCCGCGGTCAGCCTGGCCGCCAGATCGTCGTCGTTCGCAAACAGCCCGGCATATTCGTTCGCCAGCGAGGCGATGATCGCCCCCGTCAGCGTGGCGAGATCGACGATTCCCGCCGGCGCATATTCACGCTGCGCCCAGGTCAGCGCATCGCACAGCACCAGCCGCCCTTCCGCGTCGGTATTGATCACCTCGATCGTCTGGCCCGACATCGAGGTGACGATGTCGCCCGGCCGCTGCGCCCGGGCATCGGGCATGTTCTCGACGAGGCCGCAGACGCCGACGACATTGGCCCCGGCCTTGCGCCGGGCCAGTGCCAGCATGGTGCCGGCGACGGCAGCGGCGCCGCCCATGTCCCACTTCATGTCCTCCATGCCGGCAGCGGGCTTGATCGAGATGCCGCCGGTATCGAAAGTCACGCCCTTGCCGATGAAGACGGTCGGCCGATCCCCCGGCTTGCCGCCCTGCCACTCGATCGCCAGCAGCCGCGGCGCCCGTTCCGAGCCTTGCGCCACGCCGAGCAGCGCGCCCATGCCGAGCGCGCGCATCTCGCTTTCGTCGAGCACGCGCAGCACCAGTCCGGTGCCGGCGAGCCGATCGCGGCAGCGCGCAACGAAGCTTTCGGGATAGATCACGTTGGCGGGCTCAGTGACGAGTTCGCGAGTGAACTCGACGCCCTCGGCCACTGCCGCCTCACGCTCCCAGGCCGCTTCGGCGCGGTCGGCCGCCCCGGCGACGGCGATTTCCCCGAGCGAGGGTTTCTGATCGTCGGGCAGTCTGGTGCGATAGGCATCGTGCCGCCACGCACGCAACCGCGCGCCGATCAGCACTGCCGCGACCTCGTCCGCGGCAAGGCCGCTGTCCGCAAGGTCCAGCGTCAGCCCGGTTTCACCCGATGTGAGGAAACGCGCGACCAGCCCCGCACCCGCGCGTTCGAGCGCGGGGATGCGGTCTTCCGCGGCGGGGCTGCCGATGCCGGCCAGCACGACGCGGACGAGTCGGCCGCTGCGATCGACGAAACTTTCGAAGATTTGCCCGGCCTTGCCCGAAAAACGGGACGCCTGCGCTCCCTCGGCAAGTACCGGCTCGAGCCCGGCGGGAATCGCGTCCTGGTCGACGAGGCGGACGACGAGCCGCGTGGCGGGCGAGGTGGATGTCTCAAGGAACCGGATTCGCATGGATTCTCCTCGGTTGAGCGGAATAACCGCTCCTCTGCCGCAAGGGCGGATTGCAGTTAGGCCCGGGCAATGCGATAGGCAAGCCATGCTCCCTGGCCCGCAGACCATGCCGCAAGCCCGTCCGCTTCGCTTGCGCCCGCGGCATCTGCTGGCGCTTGCGGCAGCAATCGGCGCGCGGACCGCCTGGGCGCAGGACGGCGACGCCGCGATCGGTGGGCCGCAAAGCCCTTTCGCACCATCCCCGTCCGCCTTGCCGTCTCCGGCCGAATCGCCCCCTGCACCGACTGCCGTTGCGACAGAGGCCGACACCGCCGGCCCGATCGCTTTCGAAGCCGACGAGGTCGCATACGGCGACACGGACGACACCGTCACCGCCAGGGGATCGGTCGTGCTGCGGCGCAACAACCAGTCGCTGCGCGCCGATACCGTCACCTGGGACCGCAACACCGGCCGGATCGTCGCCACGGGCGACATCCGCATGGTCGACGAGGACGGCAACCAGTTGTTCACCGACCGTGTCGAACTGACCGACGAGTTCAGGACCGGCGCGATGGAGAACATGCTGCTGGTCCTGCGCGTCGGCGGCCGACTCGCCGCAAAATCGGGCAAGCGCGTGCCGAACGGCGACGTGGTGCTGACTCACGCATCGTACTCCGCCTGCGAGGTCGAGGACGAGAGCGGCTGCCCCAAGCGGCCGACCTGGCGCATCACCGCCTCCCAGATCGTCTATCAGCAGGAAAAGAAAAGCGTGCGCTTCCGCGGTGCGCGGCTGGAAATCTTCGGCATCCACCTGCTGCCGCTGCCATGGCTGCGTATCGCCACCGACGGGCGGCCGATCTCAGGCCCGATGATTCCGGAAGCGCGCCTTTCCGCCTCGAACGGCGTCGAGATCAGCGAATCCTATTACCTGCGGCTGGCCGCCAACCGCGACATCCTCGCCTCGGCGCATGTCTATACCAAAGCGCCGCCAATGCTGGCGATGCAGTATCGCGCGCTGACCGACAAGGGCGCCTACCAGATCACCGGCTATGCCACCGAAAGCCGGCGCATTCCTGTGGGCAGCGACATTGCGGACGGCGCCCGGCAGGGTTTCCGCGGCTATGTCTTCGCCAACGGCCGCTTCCAGCTCTCGCCCGAATGGAGCATCACCGGCTCGATCCGCCGCGCGACCGACCGCACGTTCCTGCGCCGCTACGATATCAGCCGCGACGACCGGCTGCGCTCGACGATCGATGTGGAGCGGATCGACGACAACAGCTATTTCTCCCTGGCCGGCTGGGCCACGCAGACGATGCGGGCCGGCGACAGCCAGGGTCAGGTGCCTCTGGCCTTGCCGGCAATCGACTATCGCCGCCGCCTGACCGATCCGATCCTCGGCGGCCGTGTCGAGCTGCAATTCAACAGCCTCGCGATCCTGCGCTCCAGCGGGCAGGACACGCAGCGCGCCTTCGCCGGGGCGCAGTGGAACCTGAGCCGCATCACCGGGCTCGGCCAGGAAGTGACGCTGACCGCACTGGTGCGCGGCGATGTCTATCATTCCAGCGACAACGCCCTGACCGCCACCGCGATCTATCGCGGCGATCCGGGCTGGCAGGCGCGCGCGATCGCCACAACCGCGATCGATGTCAAATGGCCGCTGGTCGGCAGCATTTTCGGCGGCACGCAAGTCTTCACCCCGCGCGTCCAGATCGTCGCCAGCCCGCCGATTCGCAACCTTGCCGTGCCCAACGAGGATTCGCGCGCGATCGACCTTGAGGACAGCAATCTCTTCGCGCTGAACCGCTTCCCCGGCTACGACCGGGTCGAGGACGGCGTGCGCTTTACCTATGGCTTCGACTGGCAGTTCGAGGCGCCGAACTGGAAGATCAGGACAACCGCCGGCCAGTCCTACCGCCTGACCAGCGAGCCGACTCTGCTGCCCGATGGCACCGGCCTGTCCAGCCGCACCTCGGACATCGTCGGACGCACCGAAGTCTATTACCGCAGCTTCCTCAAGGTCACGCACCGCTTCCGGCTCGACAAGGACAGCTTTGCCGTCCGCCGCAACGAATTCGATGCGACAGTGGGCAACAACCGGACATATGCCGAAATCGGCTACATCAGGCTCAACCGCAACATCACCACGGTCGAGGACTTGCAGGACCGCGAGGAACTGCGCTTCGCCGGGCGCGTCGCCTTCGCGCGCTACTGGTCGCTGTTCGGCTCAACCGTGGTCAACCTGACCGACCGCAACGAAGATCCGTCGAACACCTCGAACGGCTTCCAGCCGCTGCGTACCCGGCTCGGCGCGGCCTATCAGGACGACTGCCTGGAAGTCGCATTCACCTGGCGCCGCGACTATGGAACGACCGGCGATGCCAAGAAGGGGAATACTTTCCAGGTCTATTTCGCCTTCCGCAATCTCGGATTCCGGTAGAGCATCGTGCGCAAAAGCGGGACGGGGCCGGCCCCATCGGCACAGCGATGCAAAGGCTCTAGCCCCCGCGCTCAGTATTGGTTAAGCCGTGCCCCGGCAGGGCGCACCGGGATGGAGCGCTCCGCGCCCCCGGAACTGGGATCGAAACAACGGTGAGGACGACCATTCGTAAGACTTTTTCGAGCGGCATCGCGATCGCCCTGGGGCTGGCAGCCATCGGCTCGGGCATCGGCGCCGCCGCGCAGACCGTCGAATCCGGCGCTCCTGCCGCCGTGCCTACGGCCGGAGCGCAGGGGGAGATTTCCATCCCCGACAACGTGACCATGTTCGGCAAGAACGATCCCAACATGCGCCGCGCGACCGCGCTGGTGAACGGCGACATCATCACCGGCACCGACATCGATCAGCGTCTCGCGCTGATTCTCGCGGCCAACGAAGGCAAGATCAGCCCCGAGGAAAAGGATCGGCTGCGCCTGCAAGTGCTCCGCAACCTCATCGACGAGACATTGCAGATCCAGGAAGCCAAGGCTGCCGACATCACGATCGACGACAACGAGGTCAACCAGACTTACGCCCGTGTCGCACAGCAGAATTTCAACCAGAACATTCAGGCGATGGATGCCTATCTGGCCAGGATCGGCTCGTCGCCAGCCTCGCTCAAGCGGCAGATCCGCGGCGAGCTTGCCTGGCAGCGCCTGCTCCGCCGCAATGTCCAGCCCTTCATCAACGTCTCGGACGAAGAGGTGAAGGAAGTCCTGGACCGGATGCAGAAGGAAAAGGGCACCGAGGAATACCGCATCGGCGAGATCTATCTGGCCGCCGCGCCCGACGCCAAGGCGCAGGTCTTCGACAACGCCAAGCGGATCGTCGAGCAGCTCAAGGGCGGCGGCAGCTTCGTCGCCTATGCGCGGCAATATTCGCAGGCTTCGACCGCGGCGGTGGGCGGCGACCTTGGCTGGATCCGTCTGGCCCAGCTTCCGGCCGAACTGGCAGCGGCGGCCCAGCAGATGCAGCCCGGCCAGCTCGTCGGCCCGATCGAGGTGTCCGGCGGCTTCGACATCCTCTATCTGATCGACAAGCGCCAGGTGCTGACCGCCGATCCCCGCGATGCGATTCTGGCGCTCAAGCAGATATCGATCAGCTTCCCGCCCGGCACTACCGAAGCCCAGGCGACCAAGCGTGCGGGCGAATTCGCCGGCGCGATGAAGAACGCGAACGGCTGCGGCGCGGTGGACGGCATCGCCCAGCAGCTCGGCGCGCAAGTCGTCGTCAACGACCAGATTCGCGCGCGCGACCTGCCCGGGCCGTTGCAGGACGCGCTACTGCGCATGTCGATCGGCGAGACTTCGCCGCCTTTCGGCTCTATCGCGGAAGGCGTGCGCGTGCTGATGCTCTGCGGCCGCGACGATCCCAGGACGGACATCGGGCCGAGCTTCGACCAGATGATGTCCAGCATGGAGGACGACCGCGTCAACAAGCGCGCACAGATGTACCTGCGCGACCTGCGCCGCGACGCCATCATCGAATACAACTGATGGCGCTTCCCGCGATGGGGAGAGGCGGATGACCGCGCCGCTCGCCGTCGCGGTCGGCGACCCGGCCGGTGTCGGGCCGGAACTGCTGGCCGAAGCCTGGATGCGCCGCGGCGAGGAAGGGCTGACGCCGTTTTTCGCGGTCGGCGGTGCGACACTGCTGGCCCGGGCTGCGACACAGCGCGGTATCGACGTGCCCGTCGAGCGCATCGCCGATCCCGCCGAAGCGGCCGGGATATTCCACCGCGCCCTTCCCGTGCTCGGCGACAGTGACACGCCTTGCCGCCCCGGCCGGCCCGACCGCACGAGCGCGGCTTTCGCCCTGGCCTCGCTGACCGGGGCGGTAAGGCTGGCGATCACCGGCAGGGCCGCTGCGATCGTCACCGGCCCGATCGCCAAGTCGCGCCTCGCCGAAATCGGTTTCAATCATCCTGGCCAGACCGAATTCATCGCCGATGCCTGTGGCGTGCCCACCGAGGACGCGGTGATGATGCTCGCCGGCCCGAGCCTGCGCACCGTGCCGCTGACCGTGCATATGGCGCTGGCCGACGTGCCGCGCGTGCTGACCGCCGGGCTGATCGAACGCCGCAGCCGCATCGTCGCCCAGGCGCTGCAACGCGACTTCGGCCTTGCCGCCCCGCGCCTCGCCGTGGCCGCGCTCAATCCCCATGCCGGCGAGGACGGCCGCTTCGGCGACGAGGAAGCGCGCATCATCGCTCCCGCCGTGGCCGCGCTCCGGGCCGGGGGCCTGGCCGTCACCGGCCCGCATCCGGCCGACGCGCTGTTCGCGCCGCACGCCCGCGACGGCTACGACGCGGCGCTCTGCATGTACCACGATCAGGCGCTGATCCCACTGAAAGCGCTGGATTTCGACAACGGCGTCAATGTCACGCTGGGCCTGCCGGTGATCCGCACCTCGCCCGATCACGGCACTGCCTTCGCCATCGCGGGCAAGCGCCTGGCCAATCCCGGCGCGACTCTCGCCGCGCTGCGCATGGCCGGCGAATGCGCGGCGCGCAGGGCGGCGGAATGACGCTGCCGCCCTTGCGCCCCCTGCCGCCGTTGCGAGAAGTCATCGCGCGCCATGGGCTTTCCGCCACGAAAGCGCTCGGCCAAAACTTCCTGCTCGACGAGCAACTGCTCGGCCGCATCGCCGCGATTGCGGGCGACTTGCGCGACAGGCCCGTGCTTGAGGTCGGCCCCGGCCCCGGCGGCCTCACCCGCGCCCTGCTGCGCGCCGGCGCGCACGTCACGGCGATCGAGATGGACCGCCGCTGCCTGCCCGCACTTGCCGAACTGGGCGAGAGCTTCCCCGGCCGGCTGCGCCTGATCGAAGGGGATGCGCTGGCCATCGCCGCGGCCGGGCTGTTCGCCGAGCCCTATGCGGTGGTCGCCAACCTGCCCTACAATGTCGGCACCGCCCTTTTCACCGGCTGGCTTTCGGGAGAAAGCTGGCCGCCGCAATGGCACTCGCTCACGCTGATGTTCCAGCAGGAAGTCGCCCGGCGCATCGTCGCTCCGCCCGGCGATCCGGCCTATGGCCGGCTGGCGGTGCTGGCGCAGTGGCGCAGCCGGGCGAAGCTGGCGATGACAGTCCACCGCAGCGCCTTCACGCCGCCTCCCAAAGTGATGTCGGCGGTCATCCACATCGTTCCGGAGGACATGCCGCAGGGCGTTTCGGCGCGGACTCTGGAGCGCGTGACCGCAGCGGCTTTCGGCCAGCGGCGCAAGATGCTGCGCCAGAGCCTCAAGAATCTGCCCGGCGCGCTCGCGGCGCTCGAACGGCTCGGCATCGACCCCCGGCGCCGTGCCGAGACGCTGAACGTCGGTGAATTCGTCGGCCTGGCGCGAGAATTGTAAAGACAGGCCGGCTCACCACGTTATATCGCCCCGGCGATACGGTTCGTTGCGAAAGATTCAGGAGAAACCGGATGAAGCTGCTGCGCTGGACTCTGGCGGGGGCATCCGCCTACGTCATTTACAAATATACTATCGGCAAGAAGGCCCAGGGCGAGGAAGTCTTCGTCTCCCCCCAGTCCGGCGAGGCGGGCGGCCTGTCCCCCGAACGCGCCAGCGCCGCACCGCCGAAGCGGAGCAAGGCACGCAAGACGAAGGGAGGATAAACGCCAGCCCCTCCCCGTTCGGCTTCGCGCAACGGGGAGGTTCCTCCCGATCCTCTCAATTCGCCGCTTTCTTCTTCCGCCGCCAGGCGTGCAGCAGCGGCTCGGTATAGCCGCTGGGCTGGTCAACGCCCTTGAACACGAGATCGCAGGCCGCCTGGAAAGCCATGCTGGTATCCCAGTTCCCCGCCATCGGCTCGTAAAGCGGGTCACCCGCATTCTGCGCGTCGACCTTGGCCGCCATGCGGTGCAGCGAGGCCATCACCTGCTCTTGCGTGCAGACCCCGTGCAGCAGCCAGTTGGCCATGTGCTGCGACGAGATGCGCAAGGTCGCACGGTCTTCCATCAGGCCGATATCGTTGATGTCGGGTACTTTCGAACAGCCGACTCCCTGATCGATCCAGCGCACGACATAGCCGAGCAGCCCTTGCGCATTGTTGTCGAGTTCGGCGCGCACTTCGTCCCCGGACCAGTTGGCGCCCGCGGCGAGCGGGATCGTCAGCAGGTCGTCGAGGCCCGGCACGGGCTGGCTGGCCAATTCCCGCTGCACGGCGAACACATCGATGTCGTGATAATGCATGGCGTGCAGCGTTGCGGCTGTCGGCGAAGGCACCCAGGCAGTGTTGGCGCCGGCTCTGGGATGGGCAGTCTTCTCGGCCATCATCGCGCCCATGCGGTCGGGCGCCGCCCACATGCCCTTGCCGATCTGCGCCCGGCCCGAAAGGCCGTGCTTCAGGCCGATAGCGACATTGCGCTTTTCATAACAAGCGATCCACTTCGAGCCCTTGATGTCGTTCTTTCGGATCATCGGTCCGGCGCGCATCGAGGTGTGGATCTCGTCGCCGGTGCGGTCGAGGAAGCCCGTGTTGATGAATACGATGCGGTCCTTCACCGCATGAATGCAGGCGGCGAGGTTGGCGCTGGTGCGGCGCTCCTCGTCCATTACGCCGACTTTCACCGTGTGGCGCTTCAGGCCGAGCAGATCCTCGACGGCATCGAACAACGCATTGGTGAAGCCCGCTTCCTCCGGCCCGTGCATTTTCGGCTTGACGATGTAGATGCCGCCGGTGCGGCTGTTGCCGTATTTGCCCAGGCCGGCAACGTCCTGCGCACCGATCGCGCCGGTGACGACCGCGTCCATGATCCCCTCGGGGATCTCGCTGCCGTCGGGCAGCAGGATCGCCGGGTTGGTCATCAGGTGGCCGACATTGCGCACGAACAGCAGGCTGCGGCCCGGCAGGGTGAGCTTCACCCCATCGCTGCCGGTCCACTCACGGTCGGCCGCGAGCGTGCGCGTCATCGTCCGGCCGCCTTTTGCGAAAGTGTCGGTCAGATCGCCGCGAATTACGCCCAGCCAGTTGCGATAGGCGGCCAGCTTGTCCCCGGCGTCGACTGCGGCGATCGAGTCCTCGAGATCGACGATCGTGGTGAGCGCCGCTTCGAGAACGATGTCGGCGATGCCGGCAGCGTCGGTTGCGCCCACCGGATGCGAGCGGTCGAGCACCAGTTCGATATGCAGGCCGTTGTGCCGCAGCAGCAGGCCGCCTTCCTTGCGGCCGGCCAACTGGCCGGGCTCGGCGAGCCGCGGCGCGCTTTCACCGTCCCAGTGCGACCAGCTACCGTCGGCGAGCGGCACCGCCCGGTCCAGAAAGGCACGGCCGGCGCGGATCACCGCGGCGCCGCGTTCGGCGTCATAGCCGCCGGGACGCGCCGCCGGCGCGTCAAGCGCATCGGTGCCGTAACAGGCATCGTAAAGACTGCCCCAGCGGGCATTGGCGGCGTTCAGCAGGAAACGGGCATTGAGCACCGGCACGACCAGTTGCGGACCGGCCATCAGCGCGATCTCCGCGTCGACGTTCTGCGTCGTCACGGTGAAGGCGCCCGGCTCGGGCACGAGGTAGCCGATCCCGGTCAGGAAAGCACGGTATTCGGCTGCATCAAGCGGCTTGCCCGCGCGCGCGACGTGCCAGGCGTCGATCTCGGCCTGCAACGCATCGCGCCGGTCCAGCAGCGCACGGTTCTTCGGCGCGAAATCCGCGACCAGCGCGGCAAAGCCCTGCCAGAACGCGCCGGCGTCCCTGCCGAGCGGCGCGAGAACCTCGCTCTCGATGAACTGCGCCAGTTGCGTGTCAACCTGAAGACCCGCGCAATCGATCCTGTCTGCCATTTCGCCTTTCCATGCCTTGGGGCCGCCTCCGCTCTCGGCGTGGCGGCGGAATATCCGACAAATCCTTGGGGAAGGAACGCGAGGGCCTATGGCCCATGCCCCGGCCAATGGCAACACGCGGCATGGCGGATGGATCGACAGCGATCCCGGATCTTCGCCGGCCCGGATCTTCGCCGGGATGCGGCCAAGTGGGGCGTTTCTGTTGACAGGTACGCCCCGAACCCCTGGAATCCGCTTCTGTTGCCCGGTGGGTCCAACCGCGTTCTGACTTTGTAACTTCAGGGCGTTAGCCCCTAGAATTACGCTGCGAGAGCAAGTGCTTCGTTGTCGTTGGCACTTATTGGGTTTTGAGCCTTTAACGGGTTACTCAGCCCGGACGAAAACAGCGCTTTTCAACACACGTCGATCCTGGTTCGGCCCCGTCATGCCCCGCGCGACAACGCGAGAGATGGTGGAGCCGCCGGGTACTGCCCCCGGGTCCGCTGCGCCTATTGCACACTGCAATTTATCGTCATAGCCAGCCGAAACCGGCAAGCCTCTATATAGGCAATCGCGCCTGAATGTGAAGTGGCTCTCCCCCTTGTATCGGGCGCAGGTCAGACGTTTTCCGGTACGGTGGGCTGATCCGCCGGGGTGGATGGCCATCCACCCCGGCGGTGCGGGGCCGTCGCCCGCTGCCCCCTCAGGCAACAACCGCAGGGGAGCCTGGGATCGGCCTCGCTTGTCACGCACGACCG
>JAITWR010000003.1 GCA_031285165.1 Novosphingobium sp. | reverse complement strand
TCTTCCAGCCCCTTGTAGAAAAAATCGAAGTCGCGATTGGAGCAGGGCGCGTTGTGGCCGCTGGGGTTGGCACCGGTCATGGTCGTTCCTGTAGTGTAAAGGCGGAAAGGTACTTCAAGCGGTTGGACGGCAGGTGCGGTAGACGTAATCGTTCCATTGCACTTCCTGGGTCTCGCCCCAGCATGTTTCGCCGGTCTGGGTGCAGGTCCAGCGGGTCAGTCCGGTATGACACAAGGCATTCTGCCAGCAGTGCCAGGGGACGCTGCCGACAACCTCGCCGATAAACTGAAGCTCACGTCCGTTCTCCAGCGTACAGTCGATGACATGGCGCACCGGCCTGAGCCCGCATTCTGCGGCGCGTTCGGTGATCTTCGAATAGCGCGACAGGCGCAACTGCCGACCGTTATCGTAGACCCAGGCATCGCTCATGATCTTGTCGGCCGGGATGTCGTACAGGCCAGCCCAGTCGGGATCGCGGGCCGGATCGTCGAGTCCGGAAATGCAGAAGGCGAAATCCTTCGAGAAAGCGCCGTTCATCCAAGTGTAGGGCGGCATCTTGTGGCCGTCCTCAGGGCGGCGCTCGCCCCAACTGCGATCGCGTATGGTGAGATTATCGAACGCATAGTCGCGGCCTTCGAACATCACTTTGCCGATTGAGCGCATGGTCTGTTCGAAATGCGCATTGTTCGAGCGCATGATCGCCGGCTGGACAGCCTCTTGCACCATATCGAGCATGAAATCGCGATCCGGATTGGCATAGCGGATGTGCATGCGCTCCATCGGCTTTTCGAACTCGACCGTCAGCCCGTTGGCGAGAGTGATGTTGCCCGCGGTGTCGAAGATGGTGTCGGGCGCGAAATTGCGGAAGTCGAAGACTTCGCAGCCAAGCTGCTCGCGCTTGCTGCCGATGTGGACGAATAGGCCTGCCGTGCATAGATTAAGGTTCGGGTGTGTCCAGATGTGGATGAAGCCGTGCATCCCGGAAACAGGTTCATTGAAGCCCCAGTACCAGGTCTCGGTCATCTCGTGGTGCTTTTCGGGCAGCGTGCGACCGTGATAGAAATCGTCATTGGGTCCGGGCGTGCCGAACCCGGCTGCGCTTTTGGTCCATTCGATCGTTTCACTCATCATCGCTCTCCGCATTCACGATCGCATCGAAGATGGCGATCTCGTATTTGGGGATATAGATCGTGCCGGCTACGGTCAGCGGCACTTCGAACACACCGGGCAGCAGCAGCGAGTTCAGCGAGCCGAGGCAGGCAACCATGTTGCGGGTTTCCTGCCAGACCGTGAAATAGGCTTCGGCCCGGCGGTCGACGGTAAAGCCCCCGGCTGCCTGATATGCCCCATAGAATTCGTCCCAGCTGTCGATCTGGTCCATGAACGGCTTGACGCTGGCGAGATCCTCGACAGGATCGCCGATGCGGCTGAATTCCCAGTCGAGCAACGCTGCGATGCGACCGTCCTCCATCAGCATGTTATGGTAGCCGACATCGCCGTGGATGCGGCAGGCAGGCCGACCGGCCAGGCGATCGAGATTGCGTTGCAGCCAGCGCAGGCCGATCAGCAACCCCGGGTGCGGTGCGCGTTCGCGCGCCAGCATGCGCGCGTCGAGCGTATTGATCTCGGCGGCAATCGATTCGCGGACATCGGTGCCCGGCAAGGCGGTGCGGGCGTGGAGACGGCCGAGCACATCGGCCGTGCTACGCGCCCACTGGCAGCGGATGGCGGGATCGGATGGCACGATCTGATTTGCGGGCGTGCCCTTGGCAAAGCTGACCCCCATAAAGGCACCGCTACATATGTCTGGGTCGGGTTCGATCCAAAGCGGTGCCGGCACCGGAACCCCGATTTCGACCATTTCCTGAAGCACCGGAAATTCGGACGTCACGCTCGATCCGGTCGGCAGGCCCGGGCTGTCCTTGCGGATGACGATGGCCTGTTCGCTGCCCGCGTTATCGATGTGGGCGATGTAGGTGGCCTTCGAATAGCCGCCCATCAGGCGCTTGAGACTGGTGACCCGTGTTCGTGGCCCGTCGTGACCGTTGCGCCGGAGCCACTCCTCCAGCAGCGCGGGCGTAAGCTCGACCGGCACCGCTTCCCCGTGCGCAACCCGGGCATCGCCCCGTCCGCCGGCGTATGTGGCGTGGGTGCCGGCGTCGATCACCGGGTCCATCGGCGTATGATATTCGACCAGCAGGTTGCGGACGCGGTGCAGCGTTGCCGGATCGTCGCCGATCGCACCGGCCTCGATTGCGGCACAGAGACGGGCGCCGAACATCGCATCCCAGTCCGGGGCAGCGGATCGCGACCGCGCGGGGGGCAGAATGGCGGTTCCGGTCACCTCCGATTCCCTTGCCGTAGCGTGAGCCAGCCTGTCGGCCGGGTAGTTCATCCGTGCGATCTGGTAGCCGAGCGCAGTGGCTGCCATGAACACCTCGGTCAGTTGTTCCGACGTCAGGTTTTCGGCCCGCGTGAGCCGGTCAAGCGCGCCGTGGATCGTGCGCAGTACTTTCCTGCTGGTTTCGTCCATTCGCTGCTCGTCCACCCATTCATGCGCCGCAGGCAGTCTCCCATGCCAACGCGGGATCGGCATCATGGGGAACGGTCAGGAACTCGGCAAGGCAAGTGGCAAGAGGAACCTACCCCGTGCTGCAATCGGTCCTGCCTCTTGTTGTTGCGATTACGGTTACGGCCGTAGGCATGCAGGGGAAAAGGCATGGATGCGATTGCCAATCGGCGGTGGCCGGTCAAGCCGGCCCGGTTGGCAGTCTCTGACCGGTGGACGTTTTCCGGTCAGTAGAAATTGCGGCGCAGCACGGTGACGCTGCGGTCGGTCCGGGCCATGGCCATGACATGTGCCCCCGGATAGGCGACCTTCTCCACCTCGGCGAGCGGGATGCGCGGCCAGGGGTTCAAATCGCGGATCAGCGTCTCGTCGGACAGGTGCACGGTGACGTGTTCGCCCTGCTCTGTGCGGATCGTCACGTCGGCGCCTTCCACCCGGTCGACCGAGCCGATCACCGGCTGCGGCGCCGAGGCCGGGATGGCGCGGACATCGAGCGACAGGCGGATCTCGTCCGACGGATTGGGCAGGGCGGTGTGCGCGGTCAGGTAGTTGAAGATCAGCACGTCGCCGACGCGGAAATCGGCCGAGCGCCAGGCGTCATCGGCAATCGCGTCGCGCGGGATCGCGTGGCCCTGCTGCGCGGTGTCGTGGAGATTGCCGCGCCTGTGCGTGCCCGGCGCGACGGCGAAGCCGCCCCGGTCCATCTGCACGTCGCGGATCGGCATCCAGCAGATCGTGAACAGCATGCCCTCGTTGTAGAACCCGTCCTGGTGGCGTCCGGCGAAGATGTCCTGCCCTTCCTTGAGCGGGCCGGTGGGCAGGCCCGAACGGTGCGCGGCGATCGGTATCCACACCGGCTCGTCGTCGAACACGGCGCGCATGATCTCGTTGAGCAGCGGCTGCCTGACCACTTCGTGCCATACCGTAGTGCCGAGCACATCGCACGGACGCCAGGTTCCGGTGGCCTTGCCCGTCCAGACCGGCGCTGCTTCGGCAAGGTCGATCAGTCCCTCGTCGGCGAGCGCGCTGCGGTACTGCTCCTGCGCCCGGGCGAGCAATCCGGGATCGATCACGCCGCGCAGGAACAGCACGCCGTCCTCGTCGTAGCGCCGGCGCAGCGCCGCGGCATCCCCGATCAGGGGGGTGCTGTCGGTAAACGGCTCGATAGCGATCACTGCGTTCTCCATGCCCAAATCGTGCGCAGGGTGTCACCATGCACGCCGCCGCGTAATCGATCAAGCGGTTGCTTGGTTTTGGCGCGCAACGTGCCGGGCGGATTCTCAGGGCGTCGCCGCGTTCGCTGCCGCGATGATCCACTGGCCGCTGTCCCTGGCCTGCTCGTAGATGTCGAGATGGCGGATCTTGCCGTCTTCGGTGAAGCGGTACACCGCGATCACGTTCTTGCGGATGAAGGTATCGCCGCGGTGGTGGCGCTCCTCGATTTCCTGGAACACGGCATTGCCGGCTTCGGTGATGTGGAATTCGGTCATCTCGAAGCGGGTGCCGCCACTGGCCCAGGCGGTGAGGAAACGGCAATATCCGGGCCAGTCGAGTTCTTCGAGATAGGCGCCGACACGCCTGAAGCGGTCCACCGCGACGAATTCGGCCACCGGCGCCCAGTCCCCGGGCGATGTCACGCCCGCGGCCATGACCCTGCCCTGCGCCGCGACGAAGCGATTGACGATGCGGGTGAGGGGGCCGGGCTCCTGCGTCGTGGCCGTGGCGGTCGTGATTTCCGTGTTTGCCATAATCGGGATTCCGGGGAATGATTGAGTCCCCGGCAATTTGGAAGGTTTGTCATGTTCGTCAAGTTCACCAGCGTCGATCGCGTCGCAACGGCGGTCAACGGAGCGCAGGTCACGTTCATTTCCCCGGTCACGGAGGGAACCCGCATCCGTTTCGGCGAAGGCCGCAGCGTCACTGTCGTCGAGCCGATGGACGAAGTGATCGACCGGCTCAACCGGACCGCATTCGTCGCGGGTTAGGGCCTGTCCGGTTCGGATGGAATCGCTTTTCTCCGTTCGTGCCGCGCGATCCGGGCGGCGATGCTGCGTGCGGCATCGACATAGGCCGGGCCGCCGCAGACGGTCCAGGCCTGCGGAATGCTGATCCGCGGGATGTTCCCGAGCGCGGGGTGATGCAGCATTTCCGTGCCCTGGTCGGTGATCCGGTCGGTGGCGCTTTCGACGATGATGTAATCGGGCCGCGCGGCGACCATCTCCTCGAGGCCGACTTGCGACAGGACGGGCTTGCCCAGGCGCCCGGCGAGGTTGACCAGGCCCAGGCGCCGCATCAGATCGTCGACCAGCGTGCCGTTGCCGGTCAGGTAGCCGCGCCGCTGGTAATAGGCCGCGACCTTGCCGCCGCCGGTCCTGGGAATGCGGGCGAGATTGCGCCGCATCCGTGCGATCAGCGCCTCGCCGCGAGCGGGGTGGCCGATGGCCGCCGCGGTCTGGCGGATCGCCGCGAAAATGTCCTCCAGCCTTTCCGTGGCGGTGACATGGAGCAGGCGGTAATGCCGGCGGGCGAGGATGTGCATGAGATCGCCTCCCGTGGGCGCGCCGACGACGAGATCGGGGGCGATCGCCAGAATCTCCTCGGCCGAACTGCCGAGGATGCGCAGGCCGCGGGCCCTGGCGGCTTCCGCCGACATCTCGGCGTTTGTCGCATTGCGCGTGAGGCCCGCGATCTGGCTGCGGTCGGCGAGCGCGAGTACGAGCTGGTCGGTGCAGAGGTTGAGCGACACGATCCGGCGCGGCGGTTCGACTTTGCCCGGCGGAGCGGCTATCGCGGCAGGCGCGCCGGCGCCCGCCAGGGCAAGGGCTGCGGCAAGACCGGCAAGCGGAGTGCGAAGGAATGGCATGGACCCGCATCCTTTAGCGGAGGCGCGCTGCGAGGCAAATGATGGCGTCCCGGCGTAACCCCGCGCTGATTCCCGTGCTGGCCGGGATCGTGATCCTTGCCGCCGCGGCATCGCTGGCGCTGGGCGCGGTGCCGCTGGCGCCGGCGCGCGTGCTGGCGGTGCTGGCCGGGCAGGGCGATTCGGTCGCGCGGATCATCATCCTCGAACTGCGCCTGCCGCGCGCGGTGATCGGATGTGCGGTCGGCGCGATGCTCGGCCTGTCGGGCGCCGTGCTGCAAGGCTATCTGCGCAACCCCCTGGCCGAGCCGGCTGTGCTCGGCGCTTCGAACGCCGCGGCGCTGGGCGCGGTCGCGGCGATCTATTTCGGGCTGGCGCAATGGCATGTGATCGTGCTGCCGGTGATGGCGATCGCCATGGGCCTCGCCGCGCTGGCGCTGCTTTTCGTGCTTGCCGGCCGATCGGACAGCCCTCTGACGCTGATTCTCGCCGGGATTGCCATTTCCACTCTGGCGGGAGCGGGGATCAGCCTGGCGCTCAATCTTTCCGCCAACCCTTTTGCGGCGATGGAAATCATGACCTGGCTGCTCGGCTCGATCGAGAACCGCTCGGCCGAGCATGTGTGGATCGCCTTGCCCTGCATCGCGGCGGGCATGGCGCTGCTGCTGTGCGACGGCCACGCGCTTGATGCGCTGTCGCTGGGCGAGGACGGTGCGCGCTCGCTCGGCTTTGATCTCGTGCGCACGCGGCGGCGCCTGCTGCTGGGTGTCGCGATCGGCGTCGGCGGCGCGGTGGCGGTTTCGGGGGCGATCGGCTTTATCGGGCTGATCGTGCCGCATCTGCTGCGGCCGTTCACCGACCGCAGCCCTTCGGCGATCCTCGTTCCGTCGCTGCTGGGCGGCGCGGCGCTGCTGACGCTGGCCGATATCCTCGTCCGCCTCGTCCCCAGTGCGAGCGAGCTCAGGCTGGGCGTGGTCACTGCGTTTCTCGGCGTGCCGGTCTTCCTCGTCCACCTGCTGCGGGAGCGGCGGCTATGGTGAGCGTGACCATCGCCGGCCTGTCGGTCGATCTCGCCGGCCGGAGCGTGCTGCGCAATGTCGGAGCGACGCTCGCCGCTGGCGAATTCGTCGGGATCATCGGCCCGAACGGAGCCGGTAAATCGACGCTGGTGCGCGCCATGCTCGGCCTCGTACCGCCTCGCGCGGGCACGGTTTGCATCGACGGCACGGATATCGCCCGGCTGCCGCCGCGGCAGATCGCCCGCGCGCTGTCATACCTGCCGCAAGGCCGGGTGCTGCATTGGCCGCTCAGTGTCGAGCGGCTGGTCGCGCTCGGGCGGCTGCCGCATCTGGCGCCGCTTTCGCGCATGACCGGGGCAGACCGTCTGGCGATTGCCGAAGCCATGCGGCGTGCCGATGTCATCGATCTTGCCGGCCGCACCGCGACCGAGCTTTCCGGCGGCGAGCGCGCGCGGGTCATGCTGGCGCGGGCACTGGCGGTGGGTGCCGGGGGGCTGGTCGTCGACGAGCCGCTGGCTTCGCTCGATCCGGGGCACCAGATCGACGTGATGGAACTGCTTTCGCGTGAGGCCGAAGCCGGTGCGCTGGTCGTTGCGGTGCTGCACGAGCTGACCATGGCCGCGCGCTACTGCCGGCGCCTGCTGCTGATCGCCGATGGCGCGCTGATCGCCGACGGCCCGCCCGCCGAAGTGCTCACCAGCGAACGCCTTGCAGCAGTTTACGGCATCACCGCGCTTGTCGAAACCCGCGGCGCCGCACCGCTGATCGTGCCGACCGGGCGGCTCGGAAAGCAATGATCGCGGGAGGTGGCGCATGGGCGCCCTGATGCTCCAGGGCACCGGCCCGGATGTCGGCAAGTCGGTGCTGGTCGCCGGGCTTTGCCGCGCTCGATGAGATCGCCGCGGCGCTCGAAGCGCATCTCGACGTCGACACGCTGCTGGCGCTGGCAAAGGCCTGTCCTAGATGAACCCGCCCGCCAGCGCGTCGATCGCGCCCTGGAGGATGACTGCCGCGGCGGCCGAATCGATGCGTTGCGCCCGTCTGGCGCGGCTCATGTCCTGGGCGATGAGACCGCGCTCGGCGTCCGCGGTGGACCAGCGCTCGTCCCACAGGAGAATCGGCAGGCCGAGCACCGAGAGGTTGCGCGCATAGGCCCGGCTAGCCTGGGCGCGCGGTCCTGCGGAGCCGTCCATGTTGAGCGGCAGGCCGATGACCGCGCCGCGCACCGCGCGTTCCTGTATCAGCGCATCGAGCAGCGCCTTGTCGGCGCCGAACTTGCCGCGCTTCAGCGTCCTGCCGGGTGAGGCGAAGCGCCAGCCGGCGTCGCAGAAGGCGGTGCCGATGGTCTGCGTGCCGAGGTCGAGCCCGATCAGTGCGCCGCCGCCCGGCAGCGCCGTGCGGAATTCGGCGGCATGGGCCGTGATCAGCGGTGCCGTGCCTGCCATGCCGTCACTCTCTTTGCCGCATCGGTGCGCAGATTGGCCCAGAACAGCGGGATATCATAGACGTGATAGTTGTTGCCCGGCCCGACATAGGGGCCGAGATCGGGCGGCGGGCCGATATAGAGTATGCCATCGGGGCCGCAGCGCGCCGGCACCATGCCGGGGACGAGCCTGCCCGTCTGCCGGTCGAGATCGGGCACCAGCGTCCCGAGATCGGCCGTGGCGTCCGCCGCGCCGCCACGGTTGCCGGTCAGCGGATTGGTGCAGAGGAAAGGGCTGCCGCCCACGGGCCTGCCGTCCAGTCCGGGCCGGTCGGCATAGGCCTTGAGCAGCATGCGGGTGTCGGCGGGTTCGGCAAAGCTCAACCAGCCGACCACGCAGCCGGACTGGCCGGCACGCTCGCAGGCGGGCAGGCCCATGGCCGGAAGGTCGTGCGCGAGCGAAACCGGCCAGCCGATCACATAGGCGGCGGCGATGCGCTGCGCCAGCGGTGTGCCCGCGACGCGGTCGCGCAGCAGCCGCTTCAGATGCAGCGCACCCTGGCTGTGTCCGGCAAGCACGATCGGCCGGTCCTTGCCGATGCCTGCCAGGAAGGTGTCGAAAGCGGCGAGGAGATCGCCATAGGCGATGTCGAGCGCCTTGTCGGCCCGCGGATCGTCGGTCAGGAAAGCGCCGAACGCTGCCTGGCGATAGCGCGGCGCCCACAGGTCGGCGCCGGCGTTGAACGGGCTGGCCATGCCCTGAACGAAAAGCGCGGCCAGCCGGCGCGATCTGGGGTCGTCGAGCGGCGCGTTCCATTGCGCCTTTTCGAGATAGGAGGTCGGGTGGACGAAGAACACCGCGGCGCCGGACGGCGCGGCAGCGGGTGTCTGTCCGGGCGGCAACCAGCGCGAGGGGGTTTTCCCGCCGAGCCCCGGCCGCGCGATCCACATTGCCGGCCACATCGCCGGATCGTCATAGGCCCCGGTAGCGAGCGGCGGCTGCGGCACGAAGCGCGTGGTGGGCACGAAAGCGAGCCGCGTCAGGCTGTCCGACCACAGCACCAGCGCGATTGCGCCGCCGACGAGCAGCACGACCAGCGCCGCCATCCCGTAGAGGAATTTCCGTACCAAGGCGTCAGGCCGCCGCCCGTCGTTCGGACGGGTGCCCCGTTTCTGCCGGAAACGCTTCTGCCGGCACGCCTTTCGCCGTCACGGCTTTTCCACCGGCTCGATCCGGGGGCGCAGAGTGTTCCACGCGCGCCCGCTGCGCAAGGCGTCCCACCAGCCGAGCGGATTCCAGCCGGCATTGCCGTTGAGCGAGAACGTGATGAATTCGGCGCGGCCGCCGATGTCGGAAAGCGGCACCGGCCCGCCGAGGCCGTTGTATTCGAGCGGCTCGCGGCTGTCGGCCGAATGGTCGCGGTTGTCGCCCATCAGGAATACATGGCCCGCCGGAACGCGGAGTTCGGGCACGTGGTCGAGCGGCTGATCGCCATGGTCGATGATGGTATAGCTGGCGCCGTTCGGCAGCGTCTCGCGCAGCGCCGGCAGTTCGCAGTATTCCCGCCCCGAGGGCTTGCGCACCTTGAGGCCAGGGAAAGTCGCCTCGTCGCAGGGCTGGTTGGGGTCCACCGGAAGTTCGACCGGCGGCTCGACGGCTTGCGGCACGGGCTTGCCGTTGAGCACGATCTGGCCGTTGACCACGGCGATGCGGTCGCCGGGCAGGGCGACCACGCGCTTGATCAGGTCTTCCTTGCGGTTCCCCGGCACGACGATGACAATATCGCCATATTCGGGCGTGCGGCCCAGGAAGCGCCAGATGCCGCGCGGCAGCAGGTGGAACGAGGCGGAGGACCAGTTCCAGCCGTAGGGATACTTGCTCACCACCAGCCGGTCGCCGACGAGCAGGTTGGGCATCATCGAGATCGACGGGATGTAGAAGGGGTTGGCGATCAGGCTGTTGAAGGCCAGCACCGCCAGCAGCATCAGCGCCAGGCCGCGCAGTTCGGCGAACCAGTCGAGCTTTGCGGCCGGTGATGTGCGGGGGGCCGGGCCGGGGGATTCGGTCGGGGTGTCGGTCATTGGGGCACCGCCTCGATGATGACGAAGGCCTGCGCCCAGGGATGGTCGTCGGTCAGCGTCAGATGGACCACGGCCTCATGCCCTTCCGGGGTGAGCGCGGCAAGCCGCGCCGCCGCGCCGCCGGTGAGCGCGAGGGTAGGGGCACCGCCGGGCGCATTGACCACGCCGATGTCCTTCATGAACACGCCGGCCCTGAAGCCGGTTCCGACCGCCTTGGAGAAGGCTTCCTTGGCGGCGAAGCGCTTGGCCAGCGTGCCGGCCTTGGTGAAAGGGCGCCTGGCGGCCTTGGCGCGCTCGATGTCGGTGAAGACGCGGTTCTCGAAGCGTTCGCCGAAACGGTCGAGCGAAGCCTGGATGCGCTCGATGCTGCACAGGTCGGAGCCGATGGCGATGATCATGCTTCGTTCCTCACCGGGCCAGGTCCATCAGTTCGCGCATCCTTCCGACGCTCGCTTCCAGCCCGACGAAAATCGCCTCGCCGATCAGGAAATGGCCGATGTTGAGTTCCGCCACCTGGGGAATCGCCGCGACCGGCTGGACGTTGTCGTAAGTCAGGCCGTGGCCGGCGTGGGGTTCGATGCCGTTTCTGGCGGCGAGTGCGGCCATATCGGCGATGCGCCTGAGTTCGGCGACCTGCGCTTCGCCTGTGGCATGGGCATATTCGCCGGTGTGAAGCTCGACGACCGGCGCACCGAGGCGGATCGCCGCCTCGATCTGGCGCGGGTCGGGAGCGATGAACAGGCTGACGCGGATGCCCGCATCGGTCAGGCGGGCGACTATCGGGGCGAGCTGGTCGTGCAGGCCCGCGGCGTCGAGCCCGCCTTCGGTGGTGCGCTCCTCGCGCCGTTCGGGGACGATGCAGGCGGCGTGCGGGCGATGGTGCAGCGCGATTTCCAGCATTTCCTCCGTCGCCGCCATTTCGAGATTCAGCGGCAGTCCGGTCGCCGCCTGGATGCGGGCGAGGTCGTCGTCGCGGATGTGGCGCCGGTCCTCGCGCAAGTGCGCAGTGATGCCGTCGCCCCCCGCGCCGGCGACGATCCCGGCGGCGCGGACCGGATCGGGATGATCGCCGCCGCGCGCGTTGCGGATCGTCGCGACGTGATCGATGTTGACGCCGAGGCGCAGTCTGGCGGGACGGATCAGGGCGCTCATGCCGCGTCGCCTTCAGGCTTGCGCGCGGCTGCCGGGCTTCACCGCCGGAATCGCGGCCAGCTCGGGCGGCAGCTCGTCGGCTGCATAGGAGGGGAAGTTGAGCGCGATCAGCGGATAGAACGGCACGCCGAGATCGACCGCGCCGGCCGAACGGTCGACCAGCGCCGCGGCCGCGATCACTTCGCCGCCGGCCTGCCCGATCGCCGCGATCGCCTCGCGCGAGGAAAGGCCGGTGGTCACGACATCTTCCACCAGCAGCACCTTGTCCCCCGGAGCGAGGGCGAAGCCGCGGCGCAGTTCGAAAGTTCCCGTCGGCCGTTCGACGAACATCGCCTCGACGCCGAGCGCGCGGCCCATCTCGTGACCGATGATGACGCCGCCCATCGCCGGCGAGACCACTTTGGCGATTTCCTTCCTGACATCGCGCGGCAGCTTGCCGGCGAGCGCCATAGCGAGGCGCGAGGCGCGGCCGGGGTCCATCAAAACGCGCGCGCATTGCAGATAATGCGGGCTGTGGCGTCCCGACGAGAGCAGGAAATGGCCCTCCAGCAGCGCCTTGCTGGCGCGGAACTCGGCCAGAACCTCTTCGTCCTGCATGATGGTATGCGTCCTTCTTTCAGATAACAGGCCGCATGTGCGGGCGGCTTGTGCGGATCGGGTAAAAATTCCCCTAGAGGCGCTTGAGACTGCCCGCAAGCACGCGTATAGGCCCGCCCAATGGGGTTATCGCCCTGGAGTGGTTTCACGCCGGATGGATTCATCCGGCAAATGGGAAATCACGGCGAACAAAAGATTTTCTGGAGTCGTTCCGGTTCCATTCGGGGCGAAACGACTCTAGTGTCTCCGATAGGCGAGGGGGGCAATTTCTCTCGCCGCCGATGGAAAGCGAAAGCACGCACACGATGAAATTCGGCGAATTTGCACGGGCCGCGGGCCGATCGACCAAGGTTCTCGGGCTGTCCCTGGCGCTGCTCATTGCGCCCCAGGTCGCGCTGGCCCAGGCGCCCGCAGCTCCGGAGGCGGCGCCTGCCGCCGCTGCGACACCGGCACCGGCCGCAGCGCCGGCGCCTGCCGCGGCACCGGCGGCCACTGCCGCGGCGCCCGATACCGGCGCCTATGTTCCGATGACGCCCACTCCCGGCAAGGGCATGCCGGTCGACAAGGGCATCGCTTTCCAGCAGCAGTTTTCGCCCACCGGCCAGGACGCGCTGTGGATGCACAATGCGGTCCTGCTGCCGCTCATAACGTTCATCACGCTTTTCGTGCTGTTCCTGCTGCTCGTCGTCATGGCCCGCTACAACCGCCGCGCCAATCCGGTGCCGTCGAAGACCAGCCACAACACGCTGATCGAGGTGGTCTGGACGCTGGTTCCGGTGCTGATCCTCGTCGGTGTCGCGGTGCCCTCGCTGGATCTGCTCGCCAAGCAGTACAAGCCGGCCCCGGCCAAGGCCGTGACGGTGAAAGTCACCGGCAACCAGTGGTTCTGGACTTACGGCTACCCGGACAACGGCGGCTTCGAAGTGGTTTCGAACATGCTGAACGTGCCCGGTCAGCCGGTGATCAACAACGGTGTGCGCGAGCAGGGCTCCAGGCCCTATGACGGCCCTGCCCATCTCGAAGTCGACAACCGCATGGTCGTGCCGGCCGGTGAACCGATTCGCATTCAGATCATCGGTGCCGACGTGATCCACTCCTTCGCCGTCCCCTCGCTCTGGTTCAAGCTCGATGCGGTGCCGGGCCGGATCAACGAGAAGGTTCTCTTCATCAAGGAGCCGGGCGTATATTACGGCCAGTGTTCCGAGCTTTGCGGCGTCAAGCACGGCTACATGCCGATCGCGGTCGAGGCCCTGCCCCGCGACAAGTTCAACGCCTGGGTGCTGACGCACAGCGGCGGCGTGATCGACGGCACGCCCAAGGCGGCTCCGGCCGCTGCTGCCCCGGCTCCGACTTCGGCTGCTGTTGCCCCGGCTCCGGCCACTGCCGCTCCGGTTGCCGCCGCTGCTCCGGCCGCCCGCACTGCCGTTCCGGCGGCTCGCGCCGCGTCCCCGGCCGCTGCCGCCCCCTCGGAAGCTGCTCCCGCGGCGCCCTCCGCTGACGCGCCGGCCAAGCCCGCCGCCTAAGCCCGCATTTCAGAACAAGGTTCCAGCAGACATGGCTACCACCGCCCCAGAGACCTTCCAGGCCCACGGCGATCGTCACCACGATCACGCGGACCATGATCACAAGCCCGGCTTTTTCGCCCGCTGGTTCATGTCCACGAATCACAAGGACATCGGCACGCTCTATCTGATCTTCGCGATCGTTGCGGGCGTGATCGGCGGTGCCGTTTCGGGCATCATGCGGCTCGAACTGATGGAGCCGGGCATCCAGTACCTGGGCTCGGTCGCCAGCCTCCTCGGCGAGAAGAATCCGAGCTTCGACCAGTCGCTCCACCTGTGGAACGTGCTGATCACCGCGCACGGCCTGATCATGGTGTTCTTCATGGTCATGCCGGCAATCATCGGCGGCTTCGGCAACTGGTTCGTGCCGCTGATGATCGGCGCGCCGGACATGGCCTTTCCGCGGATGAACAACATCTCGTTCTGGCTGACTGTCGCCGGCTTCTGCTCGCTGATGGTTTCGGCTTTCGTGCCGGGCGGCACGGGCAACGGCGCGGGGATCGGCTGGACGGCCTATGCCCCGCTGTCGACCTCGGGCTCGCAGGGGCCGGCGGTCGATTTCGCGATCTTCTCGTTGCACCTTGCCGGCGCGGCCTCGATCATGGGCGCGATCAATTTCATCACCACCATTTTCAACATGCGCGCTCCGGGCATGACGCTGCACAAGATGCCGCTGTTCGTCTGGTCGGTGCTCGTGACCGCTTTCCTGCTGCTGCTGTCGCTGCCCGTTCTTGCCGCGGGGATCACCATGCTGATCACCGACCGCAATTTTGGCACGACCTTCTTCGACGCTGCGGGCGGCGGTGATCCGGTCCTCTACCAGCACCTGTTCTGGTTCTTCGGCCACCCCGAAGTCTATATCATGATTCTGCCGGGCTTCGGCATCGTCAGCCAGGTGGTTTCGACTTTCTCGAAAAAGCCGGTGTTCGGCTACCTCGGCATGGCCTATGCCATGGTGGCGATCGGCGTGGTCGGCTTCATCGTCTGGGCGCACCACATGTACACCACCGGCCTGTCGGTGAACACGAAGATGTATTTCACCGCCGCGACGATGGTGATCGCGGTGCCGACCGGCATCAAGATTTTCTCGTGGATCGCGACGATGTGGGGCGGCAGTCTCGAGTTCAAGTCGCCGATGGTCTGGGCGATCGGCTTCATCTTCCTGTTCACCGTTGGCGGCGTGACCGGCGTTGTCCTGGCCAACGGCGGCATCGACGACAACGTGCAGGACACCTACTACGTCGTCGCGCATTTCCACTACGTGCTGTCGCTGGGGGCAGTCACCGCGCTGTTCTGCGGCTTCTATTACTGGTTCCCCAAGATGAGCGGCCGCTGGCACTCGGAATTCCTGTCGAAGCTGCACTTCCTGGTGTTCTTCGTCGGCGTGAACATGGTCTTTTTCCCGATGCACTTCCTCGGGTTGCAGGGCATGCCGCGCCGCTACCCGGACTATGCCGAGGCCTATACCTACTGGAACCACGTTTCCACGATCGGCTATTTCGTGATGACCGTTTCGATCGTCATCTGGTTCCTCAACATCATCTACGCCTTCACGGCGGGCAAGAAGGCCGAGGGCAACTATTGGGGCGAAGGCGCGACCACGCTCGAATGGACCCTGTCGAGCCCGCCGCCGTTCCACCAGTTCGAGACCCTGCCCGTCATCGACGACAAGGGCCACCATTGATGGAGCACGCCCGCCCGTTCGCGGGCCGGGTTCCGCAATTCCCCCTCCCGCTTGCGGGAGGGGTCAAGGGAGGGCCTGCCGCCCTCCCTTCATCTTTTGTGCTGGAATCATGAAACAGGCCGTCCCCCGGCCTCTCCCGCCAGCGGGAGAGGAGAATGGAGCCCCCCGGCTTCGCGGGGAGCTTCCCCTGCCCGCCCATTGGCGCGATTTCTTCGCGCTGACCAAGCCGCGCGTGATGAGCCTGGTGATTTTCACCGGCCTGTGCGGCCTGCTCGCCGCGCCGGCGGCGATTCATCCCGTGCTGGGCTTCACCGCGATCCTGTGCATCGCGGGCGCTGCGGGCGGCGCGGCGGCGCTCAACCAGTGGTGGGAAGCAGATCTCGATGCCGGCATGAAGCGCACGGCCGGGCGCCCGCTTCCCGCCGGCCGGATGGACCGGACTTCGGCACGCGATTTCGGCGTCGGCATCTCGGCCGGGTCGGTCCTGCTGATGGGGCTGGCGATCGGCTGGCTGGCGGCGGCGATCCTCGCCGTCTCGATCGTTTACTATGCGGTGATCTACACGATCTGGCTGAAGCCGCGCACACCGCAGAACATCGTCATCGGCGGCGGCGCCGGTGCTTTCCCGCCGCTTATCGGCTGGGTCGCCGCCACCGGCCACATCACCTGGATGCCGGTGATCCTCTTTGCCATCATCTTCTTCTGGACACCGCCGCATTTCTGGGCGCTCGCGCTTTTCGTGCAGAGCGATTACGCCAAAGTCGGCATCCCGATGATGCCGGTGGTGGCGGGCGAGGCTTCCACCCGGCGCCAGATCCTGTTCTATGCCGCGCTGCTGCTACCGCTTTCCGCCCTGCCCTGGTTCATCGGCGGAGCCGGCGCGGTTTACGGCGTGGCGGCGCTGGCGCTTTCCACGCTGTTCCTGCTGCTGTCGCTGCGTGTCGGGCTGCGCCGCCGCGCGGCCGAAGGCGACACGATGAAGCCGGAAAAGCAGCTTTTCGCCTATTCGGTGATCTATCTCTTCGCGTTGTTCGCGGGGCTGGTTGCGGATCACTGGCTGGTGGTGCAGGGGATCACGGCATGACTACTTTCGATCCCGATGCCCGGCGCAAGCGCATCGTTCGCAGCCGCAACCTGGTGATGGCGCTGCTGCTGGCCGCTTTCGCCGTTCTGGTCTTCGCCATTTCCATCGCCAAGATGAGCTGACCCGCATGAATGCCGCAACGCTACAGAACCGCAATCGCCGTGTCGGGCTGATCGCGCTGGCCATGGGCCTGGCCATGCTGGGCCTGGGCTATGCCGCGGTGCCGCTTTACCGCATGTTCTGTCAGGTGACCGGGTTCGGGGGGACCACCCAGCGCGCAACCGCGGCAGAGGCGGCGCGCATCAAAGTCAGCGGCAGGACGATCATCGTCCGTTTCGACGGCAATGTCGATCGCAATATGCCGTGGCGGTTCGGCCCGGCCCAGGTCAGTCAGACCGTGGCGATCGGCGCGCGCAGCCTGGCGCGCTTCACGGCGAAAAATCTGTCGGACAAACCGATCACCGGCCGCGCCAGCTTCAATGTCGAGCCCGAGCAGGCGGGTATCTATTTCCACAAGATCCAGTGCTTCTGCTTTACCGAGCAGACGCTGCAACCCGGACAGGAAGCGGACATGCCGGTGGTCTATTACGTCGATCCCAAGATCCTCGATGACCCGGACGCGAAGGACATCGGCGCGATCACGCTGTCGTACACCTTCCACAAGACCGAGGACGCCGGTGCGAAGGCACTGGACCGCGCCGGAACGGGCGGTTAAGGGGCTCCAGAATCGTTATCGCGCGGCGCCCCGGCGCCGCCAGTCAGGCAACAGGGACCAGAGGCACCATGGCCGGAACCAAGAACCACGATTATCATATCCTGCCGCCGGATATCGTTCCGCTGTGGACCACGATCGGTGCCTTCACGATGACCACCGGCCTGGTGCTGTTCATGCACAAGATGCCGGGCGGCCATTTCGTGCTGCCGATCGGCATCGCGATCCTGCTGGCCGGTATGTACCAGTGGTTCAGTAACATCGTGCGTGAAGCCCATGCCGGCGATCATACGCCGGTCGTACAGCTTCACCAGCGTTACGGCATGATCCTGTTCATCGCTTCGGAAGTGATGTTCTTCGTCGGCTGGTTCTGGGCTTTCTTCAGCTTCTCGCTGTTCCCTTCGGAACTGTCCGATGTCATCGGCGGGCAGTGGCCGCCCAAGGCGATCGAGGCGGTCATGGACCCCTTCGACCTGCCGCTGCTCAACACGATGATCCTGCTGTGTTCGGGCACCACCGTCACTTGGGCGCATCACTGCCTGCTCCACGGCGATCGTGAAGGGCTCAAGAAGGGCCTGTGGCTGACGGTTCTGCTCGGCCTCCTGTTCACCTCAATCCAGGCCTACGAATATCTCCACGCGCCGTTCCCCTTCGGCCAGAACACCTATGGTTCGGCCTTCTACATGGCCACGGGCTTCCACGGCTTCCACGTCATCGTCGGCACGATTTTCCTGATCGTCTGCCTGAAACGCGCTTACAACGGCGATTTCACACCGCGCCAGCATTTCGGTTTCGAAGCGGCCGCTTGGTATTGGCACTTCGTCGATGTCGTCTGGCTGTTCCTGTTCGTCTGCATCTATATCTGGGGCGGCTGGGGCCACCCGGTTCACTGATGAACGCTCCGGGCAAGGAAAACGAAGGGCAGCCGGGACTCGTTCCGGCTGCCCTTTTCGGTCTGTGCCCCGGCTGCGGGGCGCGGACGCTGTTTGCCGGGGTCGCCAGGTTCGCGCCGCGCTGCCGCGCCTGCGGGCTGGACTTCTCGGCCTTCAACGTCGGTGACGGACCGGCCGCGTTCCTCACGCTGATCGTCGGCGCGCTGATCACCGCGCTGGCTGCCGCGCTCGAACTCGGCGCCCATCCGCCTTTCTGGGTGCATATCGTCCTGTGGGTGCCGCTCACGACGCTGCTGGTGATCTGGGGCCTGCGCGCCGGCAAGGCGGCGCTGCTCTGCGTCGAGCACCAGCGCTGCGCGGGCGAAGGCCGGGTCCGCGACGAATGATGCGCCGCCTGCCCGTCGTGCCCACGCTGCTGGTGCTGGCGGCGGTGGCCGTGATGATCCGCTTCGGCTTCTGGCAGCTCGACCGGCTGCATCAGAAGGAGAAGATAATCGCTCAATATCAGGACGCGTTGGCCAACCGCCATATAAGTGATCTGGGACGTGACTTGCTGATCGACGGGCCGTTTGAATACACGCGTGTCCGATTGCAATGCTTACGTCCGACGAAGCAGAGCTTGCAGGCCGGACACAATTCTCGCGGTGAGAGCGGATGGGCTCAGGTCGTGCGCTGTCCATACCACTTCAAGTTGAGAGGCGTGCGTGAGGCGAACATCGTCATTGGCTGGTCGCGTGCACCAGTTGTGGTTGGCTGGGAGGGGGGAGACATCCAGGGAACGGTCGTCCCGAGCAAGGAACCTCCCCACCTTCGGATCGTCGCCGATCCGCCGCTCGCCGGGCTTGAGCCCAATGCCCGCCCGAACCCTGCGGACATTCCCAACAACCACCTGTCCTACGCCGTGCAGTGGTTCCTGTTCGCCGCGACTGCGCTGGTCATCTATGCGCTGGCGCTGCG
>JAITWR010000140.1 GCA_031285165.1 Novosphingobium sp. | reverse complement strand
GGGGGCACCGCTGCCAAAATATGCTCCCGTGTCGAACAGCAAGGCATGTTACCAATAATCATAGCGTTCATGGTATCGCGACCACCACCCTTCGCCCCGGCTCTCCTCGGCGCAACGCTGCCCATCCCGGTCCTCGTCACAACGGAAGTTGGAAGGCAGGTCGGCCGGATCGAGCACATAGTCCGCCCGCGCGGAACACGGTGGAAGCAAGAGCATGCAGAGAGCGACCAGCGTTCCGAACCCTCGCAACATCGCCTCCCCTCCGCTTGCCGCATTGCCTCTGCCTCAATCGGCGCCCACGCGCTCCACGTCGGCGCCGAGCAGGGCCAGCTTCTCCTCCAGCCGCTCATAGCCGCGGTCGAGGTGGTAGAGGCGATGGACCTGGCTCTCGCCCTCGGCGGCGAGGCCGGCGATGACTAGGCTCATCGAGGCGCGCAGGTCGGTCGCCATGACTTCGGCCCCGGTGAGCTGCGGCACGCCGTGGACGACCGCGGTGCGGCCCCGGGTCTCGATATGCGCGCCCATGCGGTTCAGTTCGGGAACGTGCATATAGCGGTTCTCGAAAATCGTCTCGGTCAGCACGCTGGCGCCTTCGGCACGGCAGAGCAGCGCCATGAGCTGCGCCTGCATGTCGGTGGGAAAGCCCGGATAGGGCGCCGTTGCCAGAGTGACGGCGCGCAGCGGCCCGTCGGCGGCGACATGGATGCCGCCGGCCTGCGGCTCGACATGGACGCCGGCATCACGCAGCGCCTGGACGGTCGCTTCCATTTCCTCGATCACGGCATTCTTCAGCAGCACCTCGCCGCCGGTGATCGCCGCGGCGCAGGCATAGGAGCCCGCCTCGATCCGGTCCGACATGACGCGATAGGTGGCGCCGTGCAGGCGCGGCACCCCGTGGATCGTCAGGTCCGAAGTGCCGATGCCCTCGATCACGGCGCCCATCGCAGCCAGCAGGTTGCACAGGTCGACGATCTCGGGCTCGCGCGCGGCATTGTGCAGCGTGGTCCGGCCGCGCGCGGTGGCCGCGGCCATCAGCGCGTTCTCGGTCGCGCCGACCGAGACCACCGGGAAGCTGTAGCGCCCGCCCGGCAGCCCGCCGTCGGGAGCGATCGCCCGGACATAGCCGGCGGTCAGCTCGATCACGGCGCCGAGCGCTTCCAGCGCTTTCAGGTGCAGGTCGATCGGCCGGTTGCCGATGGCGCAGCCGCCCGGCAGCGAGACGGTCGCCTCGCCCATGCGCGCCAGCATCGGCCCCAGCACCAGGATCGATGCGCGCATCTTGCGCACCAGTTCATAAGGCGCGACCGGGCTGGTGATCCGTGTGGCCTCCAGCGTCATCACCCGACCGAAATCCCCCGGCCGCGAGCCCGCGATCGTGGTCGATACGCCGAACTGGTTCATCAGGTGCTGGAAGGCGTCGATATCCGCCAGCCGCGGCAGGTTGCGCAGGGTCAGCGGC
Source organism: Novosphingobium sp. (assembly GCA_031285165.1). Taxonomy (GTDB): domain Bacteria; phylum Pseudomonadota; class Alphaproteobacteria; order Sphingomonadales; family Sphingomonadaceae; genus Novosphingobium. Next base: position 18,067 of record JAITWR010000140.1, on the reverse strand, counting down.
TCGTCGGTGAGCAGGGCGCAGGGCAGCAGCGTGAGCGCCGCATTCTTGGCGCCGGAAACGGGCAGCGCGCCCTTGAGGCGCTTGCCGCCGCGGATGATGATCTTGTCCATCGCGCCGCTCTAACATCGTGCGCGCAAGAGGGAACCGCTTTTGCGCAAAACCCCTTCTCACTTTCGCCCGCGATGCCCTATGCCGGGTGGCGATGACACAGCCAGCCCCCCGCAAGCCCGTCCGCAAGGCGGTGTTTCCCGTCGCCGGCCTCGGCACCCGTTTCCTGCCGGCCACCAAGGCGATTCCCAAGGAAATGCTGCCGATCATCGACCGGCCGCTGATCCAGTATGCCGTGGACGAGGCGCGCGAGGCGGGGATCGAGCAGATGATCTTCGTCACCGGCCGCGGCAAGACCGCGATCGTCGAGCATTTCGATCATGCCTTCGAGCTGGAAGCGACAATGCGCGAGCGCGGCAAGGCGCTGGCAGTGCTGGAACCCACACGGATTCCGCCGGGCAATCTCGTCGCCGTGCGCCAGCAGGTGCCGATGGGCCTCGGTCATGCCATCTGGTGCGCCCGCGCCATCGTCGGCGACGAGCCTTTCGCCGTCTTCCTGCCGGACGAACTGATGATCGGCTCGCCCGGCTGCATGAAGCGGATGGTCGATGCCTATGGTGAAGTGGGCGGCAATCTGATCAGCGTGCTGGCAGTCCCGCGTGAGGAAGTGTCGAGCTATGGCGTGATCGCGCCCGGCGAGCGGCGCGGCGCGCTGACCGAGGTGCGGGGCCTGGTGGAAAAGCCGAAAACCGCAGAAGCGCCTTCCAATCTCATCATATCGGGCCGCTATATTCTCCAGCCCGAAGTCATGCGCACGCTCGAAAGCCAGGAAAAGGGCGCTGGCGGCGAGATCCAGTTGACCGACGCCATGGCCCGGATGATCGGCCGGCAGCCGTTCCACGCCGTGACTTTCGACGGCCGCCGCTATGATTGCGGCTCGAAAACCGGCTTCATCGAGGCCACGCTGGCGCTGGCCCTGGAACGCGAAGACACCGGCCCCGCCGTCCGCGCCATGGCCCGCCGGCTGCTGGGGTAGGGTCTGTTTTTTCCAAACGGATGGGATGTCTCGGCAGCGATAGCCTTTCATGCGGTTGCCACGATCGCACTGCCGCGTTATAACTCCCGTATGAACGCCACTCTCAAGATCATCAGGATCGGCAATTCCGCCGGTGTCATCCTGCCCAGGGACGTGCTTGCGCGCCTGCGCGTGGGGCCGGGGGACAGGCTGCATCTGACCGAGGCCCCCGACGGTATGCGCCTGACCGCGCACGATCCGGATTTCGCGGCCGACATGGAAATGGCCGAGGAGATCATGCGCGAGGACCGCAAAATCCTTCGCGCGCTTGCCAGGTAGCCGTTTGTGGCACCGCCCCCACCCCCGAGCCCCTCCCCTGAAGAGGAGGGGGCTAGTGATCGCCTCGAACCGCGCTGGGTGAGCGAGGATGTCGCGCTTGCCCTGCATGACCGGCAATTGGCCGAACATGGCGGTCCCTCGGGCCTGCGCGACGCGGGTGCGCTTGCCTCGGCGCTGGCGCGGCCGGTCAACCAGTGGGCCTATGGCGAGGACGATCCTTGCGCGCTTGCCGCAGCCTATGCCTTTGGTATCGCACGCAATCATCCTTTTGCTGACGGCAACAAGCGCACGGCATGGGTGATGGCGCGCCTGTTCCTGCGCAAGAACGGGATCGGCCTCGCGTTCACCGAGCGCGAGGCGATTGCCGCAGTCTTGGCCCTCGCGGCCGGCGAGCTGTCGGAAGCCGGACTGGCCGACTGGTTCCGGCAGCATATGGACGATGGCTGAACCTCTGCCCGAGGCCGGTTTCCGCGTTCGAGGCCCGGCGCGTCGGTCTGATTAAACGGAACCGGCATCCTGCTGCATCCGTTCAGGGCGGAAACCGGACGCGAATACCGCGCGGGATCGAACAGCCCGGCCGCCGGACGATGAAGCGGTGCGGCCTGCGGGGTTGCGGCGCGCGGGCCTGCGAAAAATCCGCTTTCCTACACGGGCCGGAACCGCGAAACCGGCCGGGCTCTTTTTCATCGTCCAAGCCATTGATTGCCAGCCATATCTTCTGGTTGCAGTAAAAGAGTCGCCGTGGCCGCTACGGGCGAAGTTCGAGAAGTTCGGGAAGCCTGCCCGGGGGCGCGCATCGGACATTCGGGCGCGGGCTGTGGACGCAGGTTGTGGACGCAGGTTGTGGACAAGGCGGCTTGCTCTCCCCGCCCGGTGCGGGCAGTCAGGGGGCATGACTGCCGACTGGATCGGGGCGCTGCAACGCGCCGGGGCTTGCGCGCCTTTCCTCTCGCGGGCGATGGACCGCCTGCCCGCCCTTGTCGACCTGCTTGCCGCGGGCGAGGGCGAGGCGGCGCTTGCCTGGGCGCGGGCGCAGGGAGAGGGCATCGAGGATGTCGGCGTGGCGCTGCGGCGCGAGCGGCTGGCGCTGGCGCTGGCGCTGGCCATCGGCGACCTTGCCGGCGCTTTTCCGGTGGCGCGCGTCACCGGCGAGTTGTCCGCCTTTGCCGACCGGGCGATGGATGCCGCGATCGCCGAAGCGATCCGCCGCCGCGTGCCCGATGCCGAACCCGCCGGCTTCCTGGCGCTGGCGCTCGGCAAGCACGGCGCGGGCGAACTCAACTACAGCTCGGATATCGACCCGATCCTGCTGTACGATCCGCAGCTCCTGCCCCGCCGCGAGCGCGACGATCCGGGCGAAGCGGCCGAGCGCATCGCCCGCACCGTGGTCGAGACGCTCGCGCGGGTTACCGGCGACGGCTATGTCTTCCGCGTCGATTTGCGGCTGCGGCCGGCTTCCGAAGTCAGCCCGCTGGCGATCTCGATCGATGCCGCGCTGACGCATTACGAAAGCTCGGCGCTCACCTGGGAACGCGCTGCCTTCATCCGCGCGCGCGCCTGTGCCGGCGACATCGCCGCGGGCGAGGCTTTCCTCGCCGCGATCCGGCCGTTCGTCTGGCGCAAGAGCCTCGATTTCGGCGCGATCGCCGAGATCGGCCGGCTGACCGCGCAGATCCGCTCGAACACGCGCCAGGCCTGGCTGGTCGGGCCGAATTTCGATCTCAAGAAAGGGCGCGGCGGCATCCGTGAGATCGAATTCTACGCGCAGACGCACCAGTTGATTCACGGCGGCCGCAATCCGGCGCTTCGCCTGCGCGGCACCCGCGCCTCGCTCGATGCGCTGGCGGCGGCGGGAGTCATCCCGGCAGAGGATGCGGTGCTGCTCGGCGAAAGCTATGACCGGCTGCGCGCGCTCGAGCACCGGCTACAGATGGTCGGCGACCAGCAGACCCATGCGCTGCCTGCCGAATCCGCAGCGATCGACACCGTGGCCCGGCTCGACGGCCTGGCGGACGGGGATGCGCTGATCGGCGAGATCACGCGGATCACCGGGGCGGTCGGCGAGCGCTACGATGCGCTGATCGCGCGAACCGGCAGCGGGCCGATAACGGCGCCGGCGCCCGGCCCGCCTCCCGGCGAGGAACTGGCGCGGCTGGGTTTCGCCGACGCCGGGGAATTCGCCGCCCGCATCGACGGCTGGCGATCGGGCAAGCTGCGCGCGCTCAGGAGCGATGCGGCGCGCGTGGCTTTCGATGCGATCCAGCCTGCGCTGCTCGCCGCTCTCGCCGCAGCGCCCGAGCCGGAACGCGCGTTCCTGCGCTGGGAGCGATTGCTCGGCAATCTCCCCAGCGCGATCAACCTGTTCAACCTGCTCGAAGCCCGCCCGGCACTGCTCGATCTGCTGGCGCGCGTGCTGGCGCTGGCGCCGCCGCTGGCCGATGCGCTGACACTCCGCGCCGACCTGCTCGACCCGCTGATCGACGCCAGCGCTTTCGCGCTGCCGGGCGATGTCGCGGCGCTGGCCGGGGAGTTCCGCGCCGGCGAGAGCGACGACGACTACGAGCGCGTGCTCGATCGCGTGCGGCGCAAAGTGGGCGAGAAGCGCTTCGTGCTGGGCATCCAGTTGATCGAGGGCACAAGCGATCCGCTCGCCGTCTCCGCCGCGCTCGCCCGCGTCGCCGAGGCGGCGATTCAGGTTCTGGCCGATGCTGCCAGCGCCGAATTCGCACTCAGCCACGGCCGCATTGCCGATAGCGAACTGGTCATCCTGGGACTGGGGCGCATGGGCGGCGGTGCGCTGACTCACGCTTCGGATCTTGATCTCGTCTATCTTTTCACCGGCGATTTCAACGCGGAATCCGATGGGCGCCGGCCGCTCGGCGCAACGCTCTACTACAACCGCCTGTGCCAGCGGGTGACAGGCGCTCTCAGCGTTCCGACTGCCGAGGGCGCGCTCTACGAAGTGGACACGCGCCTGCGGCCGTCGGGCGATCAAGGCCCGCTCGCAGTCGGGTTCGACAGCTTCGAACGCTACCAGAAAGAGCAGGCCTGGACCTGGGAGCACATGGCGCTCTGCCGCGCCCGGCCGCTCTGCGGCTCACCCGCGGCGCGCGGTGAACTGTGCGGCATCGTCATGCAGGCGCTCACCGCGCCGCGCGATGCCGGCAAGCTTCGCGCTGACGTGCTGGAAATGCGCGCGACCATGGCAAGGCACAAGCCGGCGCAAGGCCCGCTCGATGTCAAGCTCGCGCGTGGCGGGCTCGTCGATGTCGAGTTCCTCGTCCATTACCTGCAACTGCGCGAGGGCGCCGGCGCCGAAGCGAGCCTGACGCCGTACCTGGGCGAAGCCGTGCGTGCGCTCGTCGCGCCGGGGCTGCTGCCCGAGGGGTTTGCCGAAGCGCACGATACGCTTGCCCGGCTGCTGGTCGCGGCGCGCCTGCTCGCGCCCGATGCGCAGGAACCGCCGGTGGCAGCGCGCACGGCGCTTGCCAGAGCCTGCGCTTGCGGCGATTGGGATGGCATGCTGGCAAGTCTCGCCGCGGCCCGCCAGGCCGTCGCGAATGCCTGGCGGCAAGTGTTCGGCGAAGAACTGGAGATCACCTGATGAGCAACCGCCCCGGCGTCGGCGACGCCATGCCCGACATCGCGCTGGAAACCCCTGAAGGCGGCAGCGTGAAGCCTTCCGATTTTGCGGGGAGGAAGCTGGTCGTGTTCTTCTATCCCAGGGACGACACGCCCGGCTGCACTACCGAGAACATCGATTTCTCGCGCCTCGCGCCCGCCTTCGCAAAAGCCGGTACGGCCCTGCTCGGCGTCAGCAAGGACACCCCGCAGAAGCACCGGAAGTTCGCCGAAAAGCACGGCCTCGTCGCGCCGCTGGCCAGCGATGCCGAAACCGGGGGCCTGTCCGACAGGCTGGGCATCTGGACCGAAAAGCAGAACTACGGCCGCACGTACATGGGCATGGTCCGCACGACCTATCTCGTTGCCCCGGACGGCAGGATCGCCCGCATCTGGGACAAGGTGAAAGTCAAGGGCCATGCCGGGGAAGTGCTGGCCGCGGCCGAGGCGCTTTGATCGCGAACGTCTCCCCATCGTCCCTGCCCGGCGTCGCCTGTGCCATCCGTGCCGCGCTGCTGACCGGCGAGCCGCACGCCAAGGCGATGGCGGCGCGCAAGGTGGCGCGCGACTGGCGGCTGGGCCGGCTCGGCTTCGCTTTCGATGCCGCCATGCCCGACCGGCCGGCGCGGCCGGAACGGCCGGAGCTTCTGCCGCCGGGCCGCATGCCTAGGCGCGGCCGCGGCCGGTCCGAGCGCGGCCGCATCGCGCTTTATCACGCCCTTGCACATATCGAATTCGTCGCGATCGACCTCGCGCTCGACATGGCCGGCCGCTTCGGCGGTGAAATGGGCCGCGGTTTCGTGAGCGACTTCCTCGGGGTTGCCGCCGACGAGGCTATGCATTTCGCCTTGCTCGAACGCCGGCTGCGGGCGCTCGGCAGCCGCTATGGGGCACTGCCCGCGCACGACGGGCTGTGGGAGGCGGCGCACGAGACGCGGCATGATGTCGCGGCGCGGCTGGCGGTCGTTCCGCTGGTGCTCGAAGCGCGCGGGCTGGATGTCACGCCGCAGACGATGGAGCGCCTGCACGATGCCGGCGACGAAATCGGCGCCGGCATCCTCCGGCGAATCCTCGATGACGAGATTCGCCACGTCCGATACGGCGCAATTCATTTCAACGCACTCGCCAGACGGCGCGGCGAACCGGCAGACGCATTGTGGAAAAGGCTGCTGAAACGGCACTTTCGCGGGACCGTTAAGCCGCCGTTCAACGACTCGGCGCGCGAAGCTGCCGGTTTACCGCGCAGCCTTTACACCGCACTTGCCTAGCTCGGGATCGTCCGGGTAAGCCGCTACTCGAGAGTTGGCGGGGGGGTTCCGACCATCTCTGATCAAGACACTGCGGCGTTTGCGCGCTGCGGAAGCAAGGGTTGCACCTGTGTTCCTGCATGCAGGTTCCGGGCAAGACAAAGGTATTTTGAGTGGTCATCAACGGTCTTATCGCCTCGGCGCGTGCGGTCATGGGTATGCTCGTGACAACGGCGGCAGTCTTCGGCGCCAACCCCGCTCTGGCCAACAGCAGCGCCAATGCCGATATCGCGTCTCCGCTGCGTACCGCGCAGGCTGCCAGGCCCGCGTCATCGAGCGGTGATGAACACTTCCATCAGCTTTTCACGAGCTGGCAGGCCGCTGAAAAGCAGCAGACCCCGGCCCTCGCCGCCGTGCCGGAAGCCGCCAGTTTCGCCAGCGCATCGCGCGCAGCGCCGATGGCCCGTTTCGGAACGGCATCGTTCCGCGCCCCGGATTCCGCCGTTTCGATCCCCTCGCGCATCCCGCTTGAGAACGTCCGCCTGTCGAGCGAGTTCGGCATGCGCACCCATCCGGTGATAGGCGGCCGGCGGATGCACAAGGGCGTCGATCTTCCTTCGCCGGTCGGCACGCCGATCCACGCCACCGCCGATGGCATGGTCAGCCGCGCCGACTGGTTCAGCGGCTACGGCCTCTATGTCTCGATCGAGCATGGCGGCAATATCGAAACGCGCTATGGCCATATGTCGCGGCTCAACGTCGCTGCGGGCCAGATGGTCCACAAGGGCGATGTCATCGGTTTCGTCGGCTCCACCGGCCGCTCGACGGGTCCGCACCTCCATTACGAAGTGCGCGTCGCCGGCGAGGCGGTGAACCCGGCTCCCTATATGCAGGCGGATACGTACCGCTAGGCGTTCCCGTTTCCGTCGCAAGACGGCAATAAGCAGGCTCCGCACAGAACGGAGCGGATAACAAGAACAAGTATTGGAGAGGATGCCTAAAAGGGCGGTGCCTGCGGTGCCGCCTTTTTTGTATGTGCCGATCATCCGCAGCGATGCGGCCATGGTCCGCACAGCGGGGGCGGAGACAGGGCCTGCGGGCGCAATATCCCGGCACCGGAATGGGGGCACCGCCGGCGGAAATGCATACATCGTGCCGTTACATCGATTGAACCCGTGCGCGGGACCGCCCATCTTTCGGGCAACACTGCATGAAAGGATGGTTTTCCATGCGCGTCGGCACCGTTCGCGAGGTCAAGGATCATGAATACCGGGTCGGGCTGACACCCGAAAGCGCGCATGAGATTACCGCCCGGGGCCACGAGGTCTGGGTGGAAAGCGGCGCCGGTCTGGGCATCGGCGCTGCCGATCGTGATTACGAGGCCGCCGGCGCGATGATCAGGCCGGACGCGGCCGATATCTTCGCCGGTTGCGAATTGATCGTGAAAGTTAAGGAACCGCAGCCCGGAGAGCGGATGCAACTGCGCGCCGGGCAGGTATTGTTCACCTATCTGCACCTCGCGCCCGATCCCGGTCAGACAGCCGATCTCATCGCGGCGGGCATCACCGCGATCGCCTACGAGACAGTGACCGGCTTGAACAACTCGCTGCCGCTGTTGCGGCCGATGAGCCAGGTTGCCGGCCGCATGTCGGTGCAGGCCGGCGTCACCGCGCTCCAGAAGGAGCACGGCGGGCGCGGCATCCTGCTGGGCGGCGTGCCGGGGGTGGTGCCGGGCAAGGTCACGGTGATCGGCGGCGGCGTGGTGGGCTTCAACGCGGCGCAAGTCGCGGTCGGCATGGGCGCGGATGTCACCATCCTCGATTCCGACCCGAATGCGCTCGAGCGACTCGGCACCCATTTCGAAAACCGGGCCAGGACACGCTTCTCCAACCGCGCGAACATTGCCGCCTGCATCGCCGAGGCGGACCTCGTCATCGGCGCGGTGCTGGTGCCGGGAGCCGCCGCGCCCAGGCTCGTCAGTCAGGCGATGCTCGGGACGATGCAACCCGGCGCGGTGCTGGTCGACGTTGCCATCGATCAGGGCGGCTGCTTCGAAACGAGCCGCCCGACAACGCATTCACACCCGACATTCGTGGTTGATGGCATCGTCCATTACTGCGTCACCAACATGCCCGGCGCGGTGGCGCGGACCAGCACTTATGCGCTGAACAACGTCACCTTGCCGCATGTGCTGAAAATTGCTGATCTCGGCTGGCAGGACGCGCTGCGGGCCGACCCGCATCTGGCCGCGGGGCTCAACGTCCATGCCGGGCAGGTCGTCCATGAGGCGGTGGCGCGCGAACTCGGCTACGAAGCCACGCCGCTGGAACGGATTCTCCGCTGAAGCGGCATCGTTCCGTTCCGGGTTGAACCGGAGCGATTCGGGGAAAGCCTTTTGCTTGCCGTGAGTCGCGGCTCTCCGGTTGCGGGCCGCCTGCCTTTACCGGCGAATCATTGTTCCGCTTGCAACTGCCAGAGGATGAAAGCGAATTCCTCCGCTGTCTCACGCAGGGATTCGAACCGGCCCGATTTGCCGCCGTGGCCCGCGCCCATGTTGGTTTTCAGGAGCAGCTCGTTGCCGTCGATTTTCATCTCGCGCAGCCTGGCCACCCATTTCGCCGGCTCCCAATAGGTCACGCGCGGGTCGTTGAGCCCGGCGGTGACGAGCATCGGCGGATAGGCCAGGGCCTTCACCTGGTCGTAAGGGCTGTAGCTGCGAATCAGTTCGAAAGCGGCCCGGTCCTCAATCGGGTTGCCCCATTCGGGCCATTCGCCGGGGGTGAGCGGCAGGCTCTCGTCGAGCATCGTCGCCAGCACGTCGACGAAAGGCACATGGGCCGCGACGGCGCCGAACAGGTGCGGGTCCGAATTGATCACCGCGCCCATCAGCTCGCCGCCGGCCGAGCCGCCCGAAATGGCGATCCGGCCTGCGGCGGTATAGCCGCGCTCGATCAAGCCTTTCGCCACGTCGACGAAGTCGTTGAATGTGTTGGTCCGCCGTTCGAGCTTGCCCGCCTTGTACCAGGCGCGACCGAGATCATCGCCGCCGCGGATATGCGCGATGGCATAAGCGAAACCGCGGTCAACGAGACTGAGCCGCGCGGTCGAGAAGTCCGGCTCGATGGCGATGCCGTAAGCGCCGTAGCCGTAGAGATAGAGCGGGCCGGCGCTCTCGCGATCGCGCCGCATGACGATGCTGACGGGGATCGCCGTGCCGTCGCGCGCAGCGATCTCCAGCCGCTCGGTGCGGTAGAGCGACGCATCGTAACCCGAGGGGATTTCCTGCACTTTCAGCACTTCGAGCCGCCTGTCGGCGAGATGATAATCATAGACCGTCGCAGGGCTGACCATGCTTTCATAGGACAGCCGCAGCCTGTCGACCGCCCATTCCGGGTTGTCGCCCATGCCGGCGGAATAGCTCGCCTCGGGAAACGTGACCGGCTCGCGGCAGGCCGGATCGTCGTAGTGCCTCACTTCGATCCGATCGAGCCCGGCAAGCCGCCCCTCGATCACGTAGAAATCGCGGAACAGGTCGAAGCCGGTCAGGTAGAAGGCGTCCGAACCTGCGATCAGCGTCGTCCATTCGCCGGGCCGGTCGAGCGGCGCGGTGGCAAGGCGGAAGTTCTCGTGCGTGTCGTTGGTGTGGATGAAAAGCGTGCCGTCGCACCCATCCGCCTGCCGCACGTCGACATCGTATTCGACGCCCTTCTGCCGCGGCCTGACCAGGATCGGTGCGGCCAGCGGATCGGCCGCGGGGATCAGCCGGACTTCGCTGGTTTCGTGGTCCGATGTCCCCACGATCAGCCAGTTCTCGTTGGCCGACAACGCGCTGCCGACACGGAAGCCCTCGTCATCCTCGTGATAAAGCTCGATGTCGCTCGAGATATCCTGCCCGAGCCAGTGCAGCCGGGCATTGTCGGTGCGCCAGTTCTCGTTGGCGAGCGAATAGACGAGGCCCTTGTCGCCTGCGACCCAGACCAGCGCGGAAAGCGTGCCGGGAATCGCGTCGGGCAGCAGCTCGCCGGTGGCCAGATCCTTGATCCGCGCGGTGAAGCGCTCCGAGCCGTTGTCGTCCACCGCATAGGCGAGCAGCCGGCCGTCCCGGCTGACCGACATCGCACCGAGGCGGAAATATTCCTTGCCCTCCGCCAGCGAAACCTCGTCGAGCATCAGTTCGTCGGCATTGCCGTCATCCCCGGCCGCCACGGGCCGGCGCCACCATTTCTTGTACTCGGCGCCTTCTTCGAACTCGATCCAGTACAGCCAGTCGCCGTCCTTCTGCGGCACCGACCTGTCGGCTTCCTTGATGCGGCCGCGCATTTCCCGGAACAGCGTCTCGACCAGCGGCCTGTGCGGTTCCATCCGCGCCTCGAACCAGGCGTTCTCGGCTGCGAGATGGGCAAGCACTTCCCGGTCGGTCACTTCGGGATAGCCGGGGTCGCGCAACCAGGCATAGTCGTCGCTGACCGTGATGCCATGACAGGTGAAGCTGTGCGGCTTTTTCGCGGCGACGGGCGGGGTGGCCGGCGCGGCGGCGGGAGTCTGGGTGGAACTTGCCATCGCCTGCATCTATGTTTGCAGTGTGACGCTATCAAGCCGGACTCGCCTGCCCATGCTGATGAATACCCATGAAGCTCGCCTCGATGCCTTGCGCCGCGAATTGAAAGCACGAGGGCTCGACGGTTTCGTCGTGCCGATCTGCGATGAGCATATGAGCGAATATGTCGGCGGCTATGCCCGGCGGCTGGCCTGGCTGACAGGTTTCGACGGCTCGGCCGGCACTGCTGCGGTCTTTGCCGACGAAACGCTCGCACCGGCCGCGGCGATGTTCGTCGACGGGCGCTACACGTTGCAGGTGCGCGACCAGGTCGATGGCCGCCTCTACGCCTTTGAGGACGTGCCGCAGACCGGCGTTGCCGAATGGCTGGGCCGGCATGTGCGCGAGGGCGCGAGAATCGCCTACGATCCCTGGCTGCACGGCAAAGGCTGGGTCACTGCCACGGAAAAGACGCTGAAGGAGAAAGGCGCCGGGCTGATCGCCGTGACGAGCAACCCGATCGATGCCATCTGGGAGGACCGCCCCGCCCCTTCGACCGCGCTGGCGCTGGTGCATGAGGACCGCTTCGCCGGCCGGACGAGCGAAGCCAAGCGCGCGGACGTTTCCGCATGGCTGGCCGGGAAGAAGCTCGACGCCGCAGTGATCACCGCGCTCGATTCGATCGCCTGGCTGCTCAACATCCGCGGGTCGGATGTCGATCGCACGCCGGTAGCGCTGTCCTTCGTCATCGCTCGCGCCGATGGTTCCGCCGATCTCTTCATCGACGAGGCCAAAGTCACGCCCGATCTGCGGGCGCACCTGGGCAATGCCGTGCACATCGCGCCGCGCGAGGCGTTCCTGCCGGCGCTGGCAGAGCTTGCGGACCGGCGCGTCGCGGTCGATCCCGACCATGCGGTGCAGGCGATCTTCTCCGCGCTCGACGCGGCCGGCGCGGACGTGGTCGAGGAGCGCGATCCCACGATTCTGCCCAAAGCCTGCAAGAACGAAGCCGAGCAGGCCGGCCACCGCGCCGCGCAGGCGCGCGACGGTGCGGCCGAAACGCGCTTCCTCCACTGGCTGTCGGTCGAGGCGCCCAAAGGCGGGGTGGACGAGATGACGGCGGCGGAAAAACTCCACCTGTTCCGGCGCGAAACCGGCGACTTGCGGGATCTTTCGTTCGACACAATCTCGGGCGCCGGCCCCAACGGCGCCATCGTCCACTACCGGGTGAGCCCCGAAACCAATCGCCGACTCGAACCGTCGAGCGTCTATCTGGTGGATTCGGGCGGCCAGTACCCGGACGGCACTACCGACATCACCCGCACCGTCTGGATCGGACCGGATGAACCTCCGGCCGAGGTCAGGGACCGTTTTACCCGCGTGCTCCAGGGCATGATCGCGCTCTCCCTGGCAGTTTTCCCCAGAGGCACGCGCGGCAGCCAGCTCGACGTGCTGGCCCGGCAGTTCATCTGGCAGGCCGGGCTCGACTACCAGCACGGCACCGGCCACGGCGTCGGCAGTTTCCTGTCGGTGCACGAGGGACCGCAGCGCATTGCCAAGAACGGCGGCGCGCAGGGTGGGACCGAGCAGGAACTGCTGCCCGGCATGATCCTTTCGAACGAGCCCGGCTACTACAAGGCGGGCGAATACGGCATCCGTATCGAGAACCTGCTGCTGGTCGAACCGCGCGAGATTGCCGGCGCCGAGGGCGAATTCCTCGGCTTCGAGACGCTGACACTCGTACCGATCGAGCCTGCGCTGGTCGCGCGCGAACTGCTGTCCGCTACGGAGATCGCCTGGTGGAACGCCTATCATGCGCGGGTGCTTGCAGTCGTCGGCCCGCTGGTCGATGGTGCCGCGAAGGCTTGGCTGGAGACTCGGTGCAGGCCGATTTAGATGCAATCCATCGGGGAGAGATTTGATGATCTGCCACATCTGCTTCGGCACGCGCGATCTGGAAAAGGCGGGGAAGTTCTACGATGCGATCACCGCCGCGCTCGGCGCCGAGCGCACCAACCGGACCGATACCGCAATCTACTACGCCAAGCCGAATGCCGGCATCGGCTTTGCCGTGACGCTGCCCTATGACGGCAATCCCGCCACGTTCGGCAACGGCACGATGGCGACGATCATGGCCGAGAGCCGAGAGCAGGTGGATGCCACCCACGCAGCGGCGCTCGCCAACGGCGGCAGCGACGAAGGCGCTCCGGGCGTGCGGCCGCACGGGATGTACGCCGCCTACTGGCGCGATCCCGACGGCAACAAGATGAATGCGATCGCGGCCTGAAAGGCTGTTCGGCGATACGCCATCCGGCGCATTGCCGCACCGGCGGAATCATCGCGGCGAAGGGACTTGCGGGGCGTGCTCGAGCCGGCCCTCGTGCGGCTTGGGCATCGGTGCCAGCACGCGCAGCACCACGATCGCCGTCAGCAGGAAGGCGGAAGCGCCGTGCAGCGCCGTGGGCAGGCCGCGCCAGTCGGCAACCACGCCCCAGGCCCACGAGCCCAGCGCCATGCCGCCGAAAGTCACCGCCTGATAGATCGACAGGCAGCGGCCGATGATGTTCTCGGGCGAGCGCATCTGCATCGATACGTTGAGGCTGGTCAGCGCCATCACCCAGCCGCCGCCGGCAAGGAGAGCGGCCGGCAGCGCCTGATAGACCGATGAGGCTTCCGCCAGCACCGACTGGGCGATGACGAAGGAGAGCGTCGCCGCAGCAAGCACCATCTCGACGCCGAAGCGCCGCCGCGCCCTGGCGATGAACAGGGCCGCGACGATCGAGCCGATACCGAACAGGCCGAGCATCAGGCCGAAATCGATCTCGCCGCCGCGCAGCCGGTCACGCACCGCCGCGGGGACCAGCGCCTGATAGCCGGCCACGCCGAAGCCGAAAGCGAAGCCGCGGATCAATATGCGCCGCAAGGGTGAGGAGCTTGCGCAGAACCCGAGGCCCAGCGCGATCGCCGGCAGCATCGGCTTGCGCACGACCGGCGGGAATTCCGGTCGCCAGCGCCACAGCACGACGATCATGGCGATGAAACTCGCCGCGTTGATCGCGAAAGCCAGGCTGACGTTCCACAGCGAAAGCAGCAGCCCGCCGAGCGCCGGCCCGACACTGCGCGCGAGGTTGAACGAAATGGTGTTGAGCGAAATCGCCTGCGGCAAGTCGGCCAGCCCTACCTGCTGGCGCACCGAGGCCTGCCATGCCGGCGAATTGAGCGCTGTGCCGATGCCGACGGTCAGCGTGAAGGCCAGCAGCAGGTGGGGCGTGATCAGCCCCTGCCAGGTCATCACGGCGAGCGTGGCGGACGTTACCAGCATGCCGATCTGCGCGGTCAGCATCACATGCCGGCGGTCATAGTTGTCGGCGATCGCACCCGCGACGATACCGAAGAGCATGATCGGGATCGTCGCCGAAGCCTGCACCAGCGCGATCAGCCGGTGCGAGGTGGTAAGGTCGGTCATCAGCCAGGCGGCGGCGACCGACTGGATCGTCGAACCGAGGTTGGAAGCGAGGTTCGCGATCCAGATCGCGCGGAAGGCCGGATAGCGGAAGGGGGCGAACGTGCCGCCCGGCCGGGGCAGCCGCGGGGCTTCCCGTTCGATATCCCTGTCCAGGTCCGCCATTGGTTTTCCGGTTAGGCACGGCCTCCCCGCGGTGCAAGCGGTTTGGCGTAAAACAGCCGGCGAATCCCGATGGCGTCGCGATCCTCCCCTTCCAGGGCAGGATTCGTGTCAGCCTGCCCGGCTCGCCTGCCCCCGGAAACTGCCCTGGCCGCCGCTGCGCCGGCGAAAGCGACGACGCTGGCCGCCTTCGTCCCCGGCCCGCGCCGGGTGCTGCTCGACGCCGCCGCGGCCCTCGTTGGCCACCGGATTGTATGCCGGCCCCCGCTCGCCGTGCGGACGGCGGCTGCGATCGCGGCGCGCGGCACCGTCGCGCGGCGGGCTTTCGCGGTTCTGGCCGCCACGGCCCTGCCGCTGGCCGCCACGGCCGCGTTCGTCCCGTGCCTCGCGGCGGGCATCCTGCGCCGCCTCGGCCGGCTTGCGCGAAGGCGCGGGCAGGCGTGCCGCTTCCTGGCTGAAGCTTTCGGGCAGCGGCAGCGGCATCAGCGCGATGCGCGTCAGTCGCTCGATGTCGCGTAGATAGGGTTTCTCGTCGGGCGCGACGAAGCTCACCGAAACACCGTCCGCGCCGGCACGCGCGGTGCGGCCGATGCGGTGGACGTACTGCTCGGGCACATTCGGCAGTTCGAAATTGAAAACGTGGCTGACCCCGGAAACGTCGATGCCGCGCGCGGCGATGTCGGTCGCGACGAGCACCGGACAGTCGCCCTTGCGGAAAGCGCCGAGCGCTGCGGTGCGCTGCGCCTGGCTCTTGTTGCCGTGGATCGCCGCGGCAGTGATGCCCGCAGCGTGCAGGTGCCGCACGACACGGTCGGCGCCGTGCTTGGTGCGGGTGAAGACCAGCGCGCGGTCGATCTCGTTCGAGGCGAGACCCTTCCTGAGCGAGATCGTCAGCAGCGCCTGTTTCTCGGCCTGGTTGATATGGACGGCGTATTGCTCGACGCGCTCGGCCGTGGTCGCTTGCGGCGCCACCTCGACCCGAACCGGGTCGTTGATGAACTGCTTGCCGAGTTCGGCGATCGCCCTGGGCATCGTTGCCGAGAAGAACAGGCTCTGCCGGTCCCTGGGCAGCAGGTTGGCAATGCGCTTCAAGGGCACGATGAAGCCGAGGTCCATCATCTGATCGGCCTCGTCGAGCACGAAGATTTCGACATGGCGCAGCGTCAGCGCGCGGCTGTCGATAAGGTCGAGCAGGCGGCCGGGCGTCGCCACCAGCACGTCGCAGCCGGGCACCAGCGCCCTGGCCTGCTTGCCCACGGGCACGCCGCCGAAGACGCACTGGATCGAGAGGTTGAGATACCTGGCATAGCCGCGCATGTTCTCGGCGATCTGGGCTGCCAGTTCACGCGTCGGCGAAAGCACCAGCATGCGGCAGGATGCCGACTTGCGCGGCCGGGGATCGGCTGCGAGGCGATGCAGCGAAGGCAGCGAGAAGGCCGCGGTCTTGCCGGTGCCGGTCTGCGCGATGCCGAGGATATCGCGGCCCTCGAGCAGCGCCGGGATCGCCTGGCGCTGGATCGGCGTCGGGTCGGCATAGCCCTTGGCACCCAGCGCGCGGAGGATCGGCTCGGCCAGGCCAAGGTCGGAAAAATAGGACATGGAATTCTTTCGATATGACGCATGCGCACGGACGACTCGTAGCCGCGGCGCGAAGCGAGGGTTCGTTTCTTGCGACCCTGCGTGACGAAGGAAGCGTCTGGTTACAGGACAACCGTTAAGCCGGGCGGTCTTGCGGGGAAACGCCGACCTCACGCTGCGCCGGATTGCGGCGGGACAAGGCCCGCGCGCCGGTTGCTGGCAACCCATCTAGTGTGCGCTGCGGCAAAAAGCAAGAAAATTGCGCGCCGGCGATTCCCGCCGTTTTTGCCGCACAGGCACTCAATAGAAATCGCCGAGCTTGCCGTGGTCCCAACTGACCGTGCGGAAAGGCGTGAAGCGCAACAGCACGCGCTTGGCCATCGAGGCGCGGACCTGGTCCCCATCCCGGCGTTCGGGCTGCCGGCAAGCCGCTCGTCGGCATTGATCCGCGCCATGCCTGCGGCGATGGCGGCAGGATCGGTGACGATCTCGGCATCGGCATAGACCATCACGGATTTGAGATTCGCATAAGTCTCGCCGCTCTCGACCAGCAGCGTCGCGCGCGAATCGCGTTCGAGATTCTTCACTTTCTGGCTCTTGCGGAAACTGGTGATGAGGATTCGTCCCTCCCCGTCGAGCCCGTAGTTCATCGGCACCGGATGCGGCATGCCGTCAGGCCCGTTCGTAACGAGGATGATCCTGCGCTGCGATGTCAGGTAAGCCATGACTTCGCCGGATGTCATACGGATCAGATCGCGACGCGAGGGCATGATATTCTCTCCTCATCCTGTCGTCCGGTGTTCGTGTAATCACATCCTGCAAAAGATGCGATCCCTGGCTACGGTACTCTCATTGTCTCGGCAGCGGCGCAGAATTGTTCCTCAAAACAGGAATATTCGATTGCAATCATGACGAAAATCGATTTATTTCAATCGGCGCCACCGGATAACGATATTGGCACACGGCTGCCGCATGCGGCAGCTTTCCGGGCAGGGGCGAGAGAGTGCAGTGATGATCCATGCTTTGGGGGCCTTCGCGGCGCTTGTGATCGGTTTTTCATCGCTGGCGGCGGTTGCCGAAACGGCCCGGGTTCCATCGCCGGCGCAAACCGGCAGGAAGCTTTTCATCCGCTGTGCCGCCTGCCATTCCACGTCTGCCGATGCGCGCCCTCTGGTCGGGCCTCACCTGGCAGGTCTCGTCGGCCGCAAGGTCGCGTCGGTCGAAGGCTTCGCTTATTCCCAGCGCCTGCCTGCGCAGCAATTCGCATGGGACGAAACGCGCCTCGACCGCTGGCTGACTGCGCCGCAGGCGGACTTTCCGGGCATGTGCCTGCCGTTCACCGGCCTCGCCAGGCCCGAGGATCGCGCGGCGTTGATCGCCTATCTGAAGAATCCGGCTCCGTGACGCGGTCGGAGCATTCATCTTTTCCATTCACCAACAACCCGGACAGGAGGTTCCATGCGTAAGACCACAGTTTCCTTGATGGCATTGGCAGTTGCCGTCGTAACCTCTCCCGCCATGGCGGATACGAATGCGGAGGCCGCCGGCGCGACACCGCCAGCGGCGATGGCGAACCGCGACTGGTGGCCGAATCTGCTCGACCTCTCATCTCTGCGCCAGCATGCGCCGCAGTCGAATCCATATGGCGCGGATTTCGACTATGCGAAGGAATTCGCCTCGCTCGACCTCGCGGCCGTGAAACGCGACATCGATGCCGCTCTCACCAGTTCGCAACCGTGGTGGCCCGCCGACTACGGCAATTACGGCCCGTTCTTCATCCGCATGGCCTGGCATAGCGCGGGCACCTATCGCACCATCGATGGCCGGGGCGGTGGCGGTGGTGGCGAACAGCGGTTCGAGCCGCTGAATTCCTGGCCCGACAATGTCAGCCTCGACAAGGCCCGCCGTCTGATGTGGCCGATCAAGCAGAAATACGGCCGCAAGATATCATGGGGCGACTTGATGGTGCTCGCCGGCAATGTCGCGCCGGCCGGGCTGCGGGTCTGCACCCAGTCGAAAGCGAACAGGTTGTCGAGATACTGCGTCGTGAAAGCCAC
>JAITWR010000091.1 GCA_031285165.1 Novosphingobium sp. | reverse complement strand
GACGAGAACGGCATCGAGCATCGCCTCACCTTGGATCATCGTGCATGATATCGGCATCACTCGCCCCGCACCCGTCACCTCATCCCATACCGTCACCCTGAACTTGTTTCAGGGTCCATCGGGCGTTTTACACCTGCTCGCGCCGGGTTGGGCTGCACCATGGACCCTGAAACAAGTTCCGGGTGACGAAGAAGGAAGAAGGGGGCGTAACGGTGCCGATTATCCGCATCCTGCTCTAAGCGCTTGTTTCCCGCCCCCCGGCGATTATAGATAGTAATCGCTATTTTCAGTGGGAGAGACAAGCGTGACCAAAGTGATGGAAGGCGTTCGCGTTCTCGAAGTGGCGCAGCATACCTTCGTGCCTTCGGCAGGCGCGATTCTTGCCGACTGGGGCGCCGACGTGATCAAGATCGAGCATCCCGTGCGCGGCGATGCCATGCGCGGGCTCATCAACCTCGGCGGCATGAAGCTCGATCCCGAACGCAACACGCTGATGGAACACCCCAACCGCGGCAAGCGCAGCGTCGGTGTGGATATTTCCACGCCCGAGGGCCAGCAGGTGATCTATGAACTGGCGAAGACGGCCGACGTATTCCTGACCAATTACCTCCCCTCGGCCCGCAAGAAGCTCAACATCGATGTCGCGCACATCCGCGCCGCCAATCCGAAGATCATCTATGCGCGCGGTAGCGCCTATGGCGACAAGGGGCCTGAGCGCGACGTCGGCGGCTTCGACGGCACCGCCTTCTGGACGCGCAGCGGCATCGGCTATGCGCTGACCCCCGGCGAGCTTGAGGGGCCGCTGTCGCAGGGCATTCCCGCGCTCGGCGATTCGACCGGGGGGATGAACATCGCCGGCGGCATTTCCGCTGCGCTGTTCCACCGCGAACGCACGGGCCAGCCGGTAGAACTGGACGTGTCGCTGCTCAGTACGGCATGGTGGTCGGCCGGCGCGGGGCTCGATCAGCAAATGGAAAGCGGCCAGGTGATGCGCGTGGGCATGCCGCGATCGGGCTGCACGCCGGGCAATCCCTTCATGGGCAATTTCCGCACGTCGGACGGCGGCACGATCAACCTCAACACATTGATCCCCGGCCCGCACATCCGCAGCATGTTCGCAACCGTCGGCATCCCCGAAGCGGCGGAAGACCCGCGTTTCGCGAGTGCCGAGAAGCTGCTGGAAAACTGGCAGGCGGCCAGCGATATCCTGGTCCACCAGTTCGCGCAGCAGCCTTTCGCTTACTGGCGGCAGCAGATGAAGCGCTACACCGGCCAGTGGGCGCCATCGCAATCGCTGCTGGACCTTGCCGACGACGAGCAGGCGCTGGCCAACGACATGATCATCGAAGTCGATCCCGGCGACGCCAGCGGCAAGCCGTTGAAGCTGGTCCGCGGTCCGGTGCAGTTCGACCATGCCCCGGTGCAGACGACGCGCGCGCCGCAAGCTTCGGAACACACCGAAACGGTGCTGATGGAACTCGGCCTCGAATGGGATCGGATCGAGGAGTTGAAAGCCAGGGGCGCTATTGCGTAAAACGGCCCGGTCCCGATTGCCGAACGGATATCAGGTCACGCGCGTCTCGTAGTCGGTCTTGCGCGCTGCCATGCGGATGCGGCGTTCGGCCGGGGTGACGGTCGGCAGGCCCGGAATCCCCGCCACTTCGGCCAGCTTGACCACGTGCACATCGCGGAGCAGCCCATCCCTGGTCAGCCCGGGCGGCACCGCCTGCCAGCGGATGATGCCGATGCCGTCGCGACAGCCCGCGGTGTCCAGCCAGTTGGCCGCACCGGGGTCGGTCGCCGCGATCACATATGTCACGGTGCCGTCGGCGTTCGGCGTGACCTGGCTGCCGTTCAGGCAGACCTGGCGGAAGCGCGCATCGGGCGCGATCATCCAGGGATCGTTGAGCTGGAAGCCGGTATATCCCGCCCCGCCCGGCCAGGCGGTAACGATCATCGCCTCGTCCGGCGCGAGGTGGAAGTTCACCCCGGCGACGAAGCCCCAGCCGCCGGGCCGCGCCTGCGGCTCGGAATGGGCGTTGGGCTTGAGGCCGCCGAACCAGATATTCGGGAAATTCGACCAGAAGGCGATATAACCCTCCAGATCGCGCAGCACCGCCTCGCGCACCCGGGCGATGCCGAAAGGCTCGGCCTCTACTTTGTCGAGCCGGTTGATCGTCAGGCCGCAGGCGCGCTGCTTCCAGTCGGAAAGTATGTCGCGCACGCCGATCGTGACGAAGCTCGCGGCAGGGAGCGGCAGGTGATTCGGCCCATCCGCCTCGCCGCCGAGCGTGATGCGGAACCGCCCCTGCGGATCGACGGCAAACGCGCTCTGATCGATCTGCGTCTTCGCCTGCGGATCGGGCGCCTTGCCGCCGGCGGTGGGCGTCATCATCGTGCTCGGGCGAGTGAGGTCGGTGTCGTGGATCTCGATCAGCACTTGCAGCGGCCGGCTGTCGGGATGGTACTGGCCGAGGATCTCGTATCGGCCGGCGCCGTCGATCCCCGCGGTGCGGTAGATCGCGTCGGGGTTGTCGCCCGAAGTGCCGACACCGCCGAGGTGATGGCCGAGCCAGTCGCGCGGGGTGTCGTCGGTGCCCCAGAGGAAAGCGGGGCGCGCGGTGTCCTTGATCAGTTCGGCAAAGATCAGCGAATTGGTCCACTGGGCGACCGCACCGTCGATCGTGCGCGCGGCGTCGGGGATGGAGCGCGCGCGGGGGGTGGCAGCAAGGCCGGCGCGGATCCTGGCCTGAAGGCCCCGGATCGCGGGATCTTCGAGGAGAGCGAGCAGCATGGCCTCGGCGGCGACTTGCGCCGGCGTGGCCAGCCATGGGCGCACCGGCGTCGTGGCGAAGCCAAGGCGCGGCGCGGTGCCCATGGCCGCACCGGCGCCCAGCAGCGCGAGAGTGGACCGGCGGGTGACCCGAGAGGTGTTCATGGCGATGCTCTCTCCCTGCTGGCGGCAAACGCCCGGGGTCTGCCGCTTCTCGTTATGAGCCGAGGATGCGCGAACCGACGGAGGCCCGCAAGCCCCGAAGATAGCAAACGCAATCTTTATGTTGCGCCTTTCCCCGCCGGTTACTTCCGCGCGAACCAGATCAGATGGTGCGCGCCCTTGCCGTTGCTGCGCGCACGCACACTCACCTCGTCCACCTGAAAGCCCGCCTCTTGCAGCCGCCGGGTGAAAGCCGGGTCGCGCCCCGCCGACCACACCGCAAGGATACCGCCGGGCCGCAATGCCGCCCTGGCGTTCAGCAGGCCGCGGCGCGAATAGAGCCGGTCGTTCTCCTGCCGCACCAGCCCGTCGGGGCCGTTGTCGACATCCAGCAGGATCGCGTCGTAGCTTCCCCCGCCGCCGCCCTGGCCGATCGCGTCGGCAACGTCGCCGGGGACGAGCCCGACGCGCGGATCGTCGAGGCAGCCGGCGGTCAGTTCGGCCATCGGCCCCCGCGCCCATGCGACGATCTCGGGCACCAGTTCCGCCACCGTGACCCTTGCGTCCTTTTCCAGCGCGCCCAGCGCCGCACGCAGGGTGAAGCCCATGCCATAGCCGCCGATCAGCAGGTGCAGCCCGGCGCGTTTGCCCAGCCGGGCGACGGTCATCGTCGCCAGCGCTTCCTCCGAGCCGCTCATCCGTGTGTTCATCAGCTCGTTGCGATCGAGCACGATGATGAAATCGCGGCCATGGCGGTAGAGGCGCAGTTCCTCGCCGCCGGGGACGTGGGCGGTGCCGAGGTGCTCGCGCGGGATCATCGGGCAGTCTCCATCGCACGGCACTAGAGCAAGATGCGTGATTTGTGAATCACGCATCTTGCTCCAGGTTTTGTTGCCGCATCGTTTTTTGCGCAAAACCGGTTCCCACTTTTGCGCACGATGCTCTAGCACGGCGCCCCGCGAAGCTGCTAGGGGCGCGGCCATGCTGACCATCTCGGGCATCACCGTGCGCCTCGGCGGCCGCACCATCATCGATCGCGCTTCCGCCGCGATCCCGACCGGCGCGCGCGTCGGCCTCATCGGCCGCAACGGCGCCGGCAAGTCGACGCTGCTGAAAGTGCTGATCGGCCAGTTGGAACCCGACGAGGGCGAGATCGAGATGCCGCGCCGCACCCGGCTCGGCTACATCGCGCAGGAAGCCCCGGCCGGCAGCGCGACCCCGTTCGCAACCGTGCTCGCCGCCGACACCGAGCGCGCGCGGCTGCTCGCAGAGTCCGAAACCTGCACCGATCCCGACCGGCTCGGCGACATCCACGACCGCCTGCTCGCGATCGACGCCTATGCCGCCCCGGCCCGCGCCGCGCGCATCCTCATCGGCCTGGGCTTCGACGAGGCGATGCAGGCGCAGCCGCTCGACAGCTTTTCGGGCGGCTGGAAAATGCGCGTCGCGCTGGCCGCGCTGCTGTTCTCGCAGCCCGACCTGCTGCTGCTCGACGAGCCGTCGAACCACCTCGACCTCGAAGCGACGCTGTGGCTGGAAAACTTCCTGCGCACCTATCCCGGCACGCTCGTCGTGATCAGCCACGAGCGCGACCTGCTCAACAATGTCGTCGACTCCATCCTCCACCTCCAGGGCGGCAAGCTGACGCTCTACCCCGGCGGCTACGACAGCTTCGAACGCCAGCGGGCCGAGCGGGCCGCGCAGCTCACCGCCGCCAGGGCCGCGCAGGACGCACAGCGGGCCAGGCTGGAAGACTATGTCCGCCGCAACAGCGCCCGCGCCTCGACCGCCCGGCAGGCACAGTCGCGCGCCAAGATGCTGGCCAGGATGCAGCCCGTCGTGGCAATGCTCGAAGACCCCTCGTTGAGCTTCGACTTCCCCAACCCGGATGAGCTGCGCCCGCCGCTGATCACGCTCGACAAGGCGGCGGTCGGCTATGGCGAAACGCCGGTGCTGCAACGCCTGAACCTGCGCATCGATCCCGACGATCGCATCGCCCTGCTCGGCCGCAACGGCAACGGCAAGACCACGCTCGCCCGCCTGCTTGCCGGCCAGTTGCCGGCGATGGCAGGCAGCATGCACACCGCGGGCAAGCTCGCGATCGGCTATTTCACCCAGTACCAGGTCGAGGAACTGGCCGGCGGCGACACGCCGCTGATCCTCATGACCCGGGCGATGACAGGCAAGCCGCCGCTGGCCGTGCGCGCGCAGCTCGGCCGCTTCGGCTTTTCAGGCGAGAAAGCGACGACAGCGGTATCGCAGCTTTCGGGCGGCGAGCGTGCCCGGCTGGCTCTGGCGCTGGTGACGCGCGACGCGCCGCACCTGCTGATTCTCGACGAGCCGACCAACCACCTCGATGTCGACGCGCGCGAAGCGCTGGTGCAGGCGCTCAACGCCTATGAAGGCGCGGTGATCCTGATCAGCCACGACCGCCACATGGTCGAACTGACCGCCGACCGGCTGGTGCTCGTCGATGGCGGCATGGCGACGCCCTACGATGGCAGCATGGAGGACTACATCGACTTCGTGCTCGGCCGGAACCAGCCGAAAGCCGAGGCCAGGGCAAAGCCCGCCAGGACCGGGCCGCAAGCTCCCCGGCTCGCCTGGGAGGAAATGCGCGAACTGAAGAAACAGGTCGCCCGCATGGAAACGGCCATGGCCAGGCTCCAGGCGCAGATCGCCGACGTGGACCGCGCGCTGGTCG
>JAITWR010000082.1 GCA_031285165.1 Novosphingobium sp. | reverse complement strand
CCATTGCCGGGTTGGGCTGCACCATGGACCCTGAAACAAGTTCAGGGTGACGGTGCGGGAACGGGTGCGGGTGACGATGAAGGGTGACGGGTGTGGAATGCGGGAACGGGGGCGGTCGGGCAGGGCGAGCGTGCAGCCATTATTCACATCCTGCTTCAGGTTTTCGGGATAACCTGTTCAATAGGCAGGAATACCCCCGAATTTTCATCGAGCACGTGCAGCATCCCGTCGGAAATGGCGAAGAAAGCGCCGCGCAGTTGCAGCGCGCCTTCGCGTTCCTTGCTGCGGATGCAGGGGAAAGTGCGCAGATTGGTCAGGCTGACTTTGACGCCGGCTTCTTCCATCGCCCGCTCGGCCGCCCGGCCGTGAGTCCCGAGGCGGGCGGCGATCGGCTCGCGCACTTCGTCGAGCAGGCCGATCCAGTCGGCGATGAAACCGCCTTCGCCCGGAGGCGTACCGTGCAGATCCTGCGTCAGCGCCGCCTTGCAGCCGCCGCACATGCCGTGGCCCATGACCACGATTTCCTTCACCCCGAGCACCTGCACGGCGAATTCCAGCGCCGCCGAAACGCCGTGCAGACCGGGTGTCGTCTCGAAAGGGGGGACCAGCGCGGCGATGTTGCGCACGATGAAGGCCTCTCCGGGGGCCATGTCGAATATCTGCGATGGGTCCACCCGGCTGTCGGCGCAGGCGATGATCATCACTTGCGGTTCCTGGCCGGCGCGCGCCGCTTCCCAGCGTTCGCAGTTCTCCGTCCAGCCGCCCCGGCGGAAACGGCGATAGCCTTCGACCAGGTGGGCGAATTCGGGAGAGAAGCCGGTATTCATGGCGCGCCTCATGGCCATGAACTTTGGCACTGGCAAGGCAGGACACATCCGCCTATCTGGGCGCGATGAACGATTTGTCAGCCGCACCGCAGCCCCGGCGACGCAAGCCCGACTGGATTCGCGTCAAGGCGCCGACTTCACCGATCTATGGCGAAACGCGCGAGCTGATGCGCAGCCTCAATCTCAACACCGTCTGCGAGGAAGCCGCCTGCCCCAATATCGGCGAGTGCTGGACCAAAAAGCACGCGACGGTGATGATTCTGGGCGATGTCTGCACGCGCGCCTGCGCTTTCTGCAATGTCAGGACCGGCATGCCGCGCAAGGTGGACGATGCCGAGCCCGGGCATGTCGCCGAAGCCGCGGCCAGGCTGGGGCTGGAGCATATCGTCGTCACCTCGGTCGACCGCGATGATTTGCCCGATGGCGGCGCGGGCCAGTTCGTCCGGGTGATCCGGGCGCTGCGCCGCGCGACTCCCGCAACCACGATCGAGATTCTCACGCCCGATTTCCGCGGCAAGATGCAGGCCGCGGTCGAGGCGATCACCGCCGCCGGTCCCGATGTTTACAATCACAACCTGGAAACCGTGCCGCGGCTCTATCCGACGATCCGGCCGGGGGCGCGGTACTATGCCTCGCTGCGGCTGCTGGAACAGGTGAAACGGCACGATCCGGCGATTTTCACCAAGTCCGGCGTGATGCTCGGGCTCGGCGAGGAGCGGCTCGAAGTCCATCAGGTGATGGACGACATGCGCTGTGCCGACATCGATTTCCTGACGATGGGCCAATACCTCCAGCCGACGCCGCACCATGCCGAAGTGGCCGAATTCGTCACCCCGCAGACTTTCGCTGCCTATGGCGCGATCGCGCGATCGAAAGGTTTCCTTCAGGTCGCATCCTCGCCGCTGACCCGTTCGAGCTATCATGCCGGCGACGATTTCCGCCGGATGCGCGCCGCGCGCGAGGCCCGGCCGGCACAGGCGCCCGCCGCCTGATGCCCGGCATCCATGAACGGCGGCGGCTGCCCTATGCCGCCGCGCAGATGTTCGACCTCGTTGCCGATGTCGGCCGCTATCCCGAATTCCTGCCCTGGATCATGGCGATCCGGGTGCGTTCGGACAGCGGGACCGAGATGATCGCCGATATGCTCGTCGGCTTCAGCGCCATCCGCGAGAAGTTCACATCGCGAGTCGAGAAACGCTGCCCGGAAGAAATCCGCGTCCACTATGTCGATGGCCCGCTGCGCGATCTCGACAACCGCTGGCTGTTTCATCCGCTCGGCGACAATGCCTGCGAAATCGATTTCTCGGTCGATTTCACTTTCCGCAACGCGCTGTTTCAGAAGCTGGCCGGCCAGTATTTCGATCGCGCTTTCCGCAAGATGGTCACTGCTTTCGAAGCGCGGGCGGCGGAACTCTATGGCAGCAGCAGTGCGAGCGCGACCAGCGTGGCCTGATGGCGGACGGCGGCGCGGCTCGATCCGTCGAGCCGGCGCTCCTCGGCATCGGCTTCCTCGCGGCCGCGGACCGCGCGGGCGAAGACCACCGTGCCCACGGGTTTCATCGCGCTGCCGCCGTCCGGCCCGGCGATTCCGCTGATCGCAACCGCGACATCGGCCCCGCTGTGCCTGAGCGCGCCCTGCGCCATCGCCCGGGCCGTCTCCAGCGAAACCGCGCCGCATGTGTCGATGATGGCGCCGGGCACGGCGAGCAGATCGCGCTTGGCTGCGTTCGAATAGGTGACGAAGCCGCGATCGAGCACGGCTGACGAGCCGGCGATTTCGGTGATGGCGGCGCAGACCAGCCCGCCGGTGCAGCTTTCGGCCAGCGCGACCTTGCGGCCGGCGGCGACGTTTTCCGCAACCACGCGGCGGGCGAGGGCGGCGATATCGCCGGGCAGCAGCGAATCGTCCGGTGCGTCTGCCATCAGGGCGCCTCTCTCGGGCAAGTAGTTGGCATCTTGCTGCCCCCGCGGGCTGCCAACGTCAGGATCGTAGCAACCAGATGCACTCCCTGCTCCGCCGACAGCGGTGCGAGCGCTTCGAGGATATCGTTCGCGTCGCCGCAGGCCGCAGGCGTGATCGAAATGGACATTTTGCTTGCCATCACTTCGTCGACCAGCGGACGCAATGCGTCGTCGGACAGGCCGGCTATTGCTTTCACATCGCCCGGAGGGGCAAATTTGAGGAAAGCGGACCTGGCCATCGGCCAGGCTGCCTGCCGGGCATCCTGCAATTGCGCCGCCAGATGCGGCATGCCGGTGCGGACATAGCTGTCGGCTGGCAGAGCCGTGCAGTTCCTGCTCACTTCATCGAGCACTTTGGGCAGGAAATAGGCGACGAACCCGTGCATTTCCTGCGGGTTGAGGCAATTCGCCGCCTCGGCGGCCCGGGCCGATGCCGTGGCGCAGAGCGCAAGGCCGGCTGCGAATGTCGAAAGCGCTTTTTTCATACCGATTCCTCCCGCGGCAATGGATTTGCGGCTCATGCCGCGCAAATGCTGATCTTGCCGATCCGGGTGCGCCCGGCTCTGGCGCCGAGGCCCACGGCGAGCGCGACCGCTTCGGCGATGCTCTGCGGCGGCAGCGGTGAAAGCAGGTCGATCAGCCGGTCGACCGTGCCGCAGCGGTCGAGCGGCATCTGCTGGCTGACCATGCCCTCGATCATGCCGTCGACCACCTGCTGCAACGAGGCGTCGGGCATGGTGCGGATCAGGTTGCCGACATCGCCGTCGCCGGTCGCGCTCAATTTGAGGAAAGCGGCTTTCGCGCCGGGCCAGGCGGCCGGCTTGCGCAGGGCATAGCGCCGGATCAGCTCGGGACCGCCGCGGCGCAGGAAAGCGCCGGGCGCAAGCGTGGTGCGGCAGCGCTGCGATGCGCCGCTGATGATGCCGGGCAGCGCATAGTCGGCCAGCGCGGTGAATTCGGCCGGGGACAGGCAGGGCGGCTCGGCGGCCCGGCTGACCGCGGGCGCGACGGCCAGCAGCGCGCAGGCCAGGGCGATGAAACGGCGCATCGGTCTTATCCCTCGCTTCGCAACAGGCTGGCGACCGCCTGCGCGGCGATGCCTTCGCCGCGGCCGGTAAAGCCGAGCCGTTCCGTCGTCGTTGCCTTGACGCTGACCGCGCCGATGTCAACGCCGAGCAATTCGGCCAGCCGCGCGCGCATCGCTTCGCGGTGCGGGCCGATTTTCGGCGCTTCGCAGACGATCGTGACATCGGCATTGCCGAGCCTGTAGCCGGCTTCGGCAACAAGCCCGGCGGCATGAGTCAGGAAACGGCCGGAGGAAGCGCCGCGCCATTGCGGATCGCTCGGCGGGAAATGCCGGCCGATGTCGCCGGCGCCCAGGGCGCCGAGCAGGGCATCGACCAGCGCATGAATTGCGACATCGGCATCGCTATGCCCTTCAAGCCCCTGTTCATGTTCGATTTTCACGCCGCACAGCCACAGTTCCTCACCGTCTGCAAGGCGGTGGACATCATAGCC
Organism: Novosphingobium sp.; assembly: GCA_031285165.1. Classification (GTDB taxonomy): domain Bacteria; phylum Pseudomonadota; class Alphaproteobacteria; order Sphingomonadales; family Sphingomonadaceae; genus Novosphingobium. The sequence goes on along the minus strand of JAITWR010000082.1, from coordinate 8,388 downwards.
CGTGCCGATCCGTACCGGCGGCGCGGCGGCGGCGGTGAAGTCCGCCGCGAAAGTCAGCTTGTGCAGGGCTTCGTCTCCTTCGACCAGCGCGACGGTGATCCCGGCGGCGCGGGCGACCTGGGCGTCGTCGCCGGCATCGGCTGCGCCGGGCCAGGCGCGATGTGCGGCCAGAATTGCCGGGAAGCGGAAAGCCTGCGGCGTCTGGACGCGCCGCAATGCGTTCCTGTCCGCCGGCTGTCCCATCCCGGCGCCGTCGGCATGAATCAGGCTGTCCACCACGGGCAGGACCGGAATCGCCGCATCATGATCGGCCAGGGCGGCCCGCAACCGCGCGATCACCGCCATGGGCAGCAGCGGCCGCGCGGCATCGTGGATCAGGACATGCGCCGGCCTGTCCGCCTCCAGCGCCGAAAGCCCGAGGCAGACCGATTGCTGGCGTGTCGCGCCGCCGGCGGTCAGGCGGACATCGAGCCCGGCCAGCGCCGCTTCCGCCAGCGCCCCGGCTCCTTGCGGGATCATCACGACGACAGGCGCCACACCGGCGCGCAGCAGCGTTTCGACCGAATGCCGGACCACCGGCTTGCCGCGCCAGAGCGCGAACTGCTTGGGCAGCGCCTGACCGGCGCGCAGGCCCTGGCCCGCCGCGACCACGATTGCAGCCATGGGCGCGGCCATGGGGGGCGCTGCCGCGCCGGAAAGTGTCTCGGTGCCGGACATATCCATGCCGGTAATCCCTTGCCGGGGGGAGGGCAATCCACTATGCGCTGCCCGTTTTTCAGGCAGATATATGACTCCGCTTCCGCCCCCTCCCGCGCTCAAGGCGATTTCGGTCGGTCCGGTCCGCATCGACTGCCCGGTGATCCTGGCGCCGATGACCGGCGTGACCGACATGCCGTTCCGCAAGCTGGTGCGCCGCTTCGGTTCGGGGCTCAACGTCACCGAGATGATCGCCTCGCCGGCGATGATACGGGAGACGCGGCAATCGTTGCAGAAGGCGGCCTGGGATCCGGCCGAGGAGCCGGTGTCGTTGCAGCTTGCCGGCTGCGAGCCCGCGGAAATGGCCGAAGCGGCCCGGCTCAATGCCGATCGCGGCGCGGCGATCATCGATATCAACATGGGCTGCCCGGTGAAGAAAGTGGTCAACGGCGATGCCGGGTCGGCGCTGATGCGCGACCTGCCGCTGGCGGCGCGGCTGATCGGGGCGACAGTGAAAGCCGTGGATATCCCGGTTACCGTCAAGATGCGCATGGGCTGGTGCCACGACAGCCTGAACGCGCCCGAACTGGCCAGGATCGCGGAAGACCTGGGCGCGAAAATGATCACCGTCCACGGCCGCACGCGCAACCAGATGTACAAGGGCGCGGCGGATTGGGCTTTCGTCCGCCGGGTCAAGCAGGCGGTGTCGCTGCCGGTGATCGTCAACGGAGACATCTGCACGATCGCCGATGCCGCGTCCGCGCTGGCGCAATCGGGCGCCGACGGAGTGATGATCGGCCGCGGCGCCTATGGCAAACCGTGGCTGCTGGGCCAGGTCATGCACTGGCTGCGCCACGGCAGCGCCATTGCCGAGCCTGCGCTGGACCGGCAATATCACCTTATCAGAGAGCATTATGAGGATATGCTCAGTCATTACGGCAAGGAAACCGGCGTAAAGATGGCCCGCAAGCATCTGGGCTGGTACACGAAAGGCTTTCCCGGCTCCGCCGAGTTCAGAAACCGCGTGAACTTCGTCGATGACGGGGCCGAAGTGCTTGATATGCTGGCGGCCTTCTTCGCGCCCTTCCTCCAGCGCCAGACGGCATGACCGCGGCCGGGCTGCGCGTTGCCGGTCCCGACGCGCAGCGCCAGCTTGCCAGCCTGCCGCTCGCCATCCTCCTCCTCGCTCCCGACCTGACGATCGCAGGCGCCAATCCGGCGGCCGAGCAGTTTTTCGGGCAGAGCCTGCGCCGCCTTTCCGGCCGCCGCCTGACCGACGTGCTGACTTTCGGGGAAGCGCGCCTCGCGGAGCGCATCGGCGACGGCGAGACGCCGGTATCGGCGCGGGACATCGATGTCGTCGTGCCGGGGCGGGGAGCGAGGCAGCTCGACCTTACCGCCACGCCGATCGTCGATGAGCCGGGCTGGCGGGTGTTGAGCCTGCACGATACCACGATCGAGGCGATGGGCGAGGATGCCGGCGGGGCGGACAATACGATCCTGCGCGCGCCGGAAATACTGGCGCACGAGATCAGGAATCCGCTTGCCGGCATCCGTGGCGCCGCGCAGCTTCTGGCACGCAAGGCCGGCGAGGCGGATCGCGTGCTGACCGGGCTGATCGCCGACGAGGTGGATCGCATCGCCAAGCTGATCGACCAGATGCAGACGCTGGGCCGCCGCACCATCGCGCCTGTGGAACCGTGCAATCTGCACGAGGCGGCACGCCGGGCGGTGGCGGTGATGGACGCGGCCGGCGGGGCGGAGCCGCCAATCGGGGAGGAGTTCGACCCGTCGCTGCCGCCGGTTCTCGGCTCGCCCGACGGGCTCGTGCAGGTGGTGATCAACCTTCTCGCCAATGCGCGGGATGCCTGCCGCGCGGTGGCAGGGCCGCGCATCGTCATCCGCACCCGCTTCGCCAGCGGCCTCCGGCTCCATTCGCCGCGCGCCGGCAAGCCCGTGCGGCTGCCCGTCGAGCTGCGCGTCAGCGACAACGGCCCGGGCATAGATCCGGCCATGCGCGAACACATCTTCGAGCCTTTCGTGACCACGAAGAAAACCGGGCAGGGCCTGGGCCTGGCACTTGTGCGCAAGCTGGTGCGCGACATGAACGGCCGCATCAGCCACGAGCGCGACGACGAGCGCGGATGGACGCATTTCCGCGTCTATCTGCCGCTGGCAGCCGAGGCCGATGCGCGCCGGGGCAGGGGAGGCGGGGAGGCATGAGCGTTCTGCTGGTCGAGGACGACGCCTCGATCGCCATCGTCATCACCGCCGCGCTCGAAGCCGAGGGCCTGGCCGTGACCCGCTGCGAGACAGTCGCCGAACGCGACCGGCTGTTGGCGGAGCGGCGGTTTTCCGCTCTGGTCACCGATGTCGTCCTGCCCGATGGCGACGGGATCGAGACGCTCGGCGCGGTCCGCCATCTGCATCCGGCGCTGCCGGTCGTCATCCTGTCGGCGCAGAACACGCTCGACACCGCGGTCAGGGCCAGCGACACCGGCGCTTTCGAATATTTCCCCAAGCCTTTCGATATCGACGAGCTTGCCCGCACGGTCCGCCAGGCGATCGGGGCCGGGGAGGCCATCCCCGACCGCGCCGAGGAAGCGCCGGCGGACGCCGCCCTGCCTCTGGTGGGCCGCAGCCCGGCGATGCAGACGGTCTATCGCATGATCACGCGCGTCCTGCGCAATGATCTGACCGTGCTGATCCTCGGCGAATCCGGCACCGGCAAGGAACTGGTGGCCGAGGCGATCCACCGGCTCGGCAACCGCGCCGCCGGGCCTTTCGTCGCCGTCAACACCGCGGCGATTCCGGCCGAGCTGATCGAAAGCGAGCTGTTCGGCCATGAGAAAGGGGCTTTCACCGGCGCCGTCGCCCGCCATATCGGCAAGTTCGAGCAGGCCGCGGGCGGCACGCTTTTCCTCGACGAGATCGGCGACATGCCGATGCAGGCGCAGACCCGGCTGCTGCGTGCGCTGCAATCAGGCTCTATCCGCCGCGTCGGTGGCCGCGAGGAAGTGCGGTGCGATGCGCGCATCATCGCCGCGACCAATCAGGCGCTCGCAGCGATGATCGCCGCCGGCCGGTTCCGCGAGGATCTCTATTACCGCCTCAACGTCGTGCCGATCACCCTGCCGCCGCTGCGCGAGCGGCCCGGCGACATCGCCGCGCTCGCCGGCCATTTCCTCAAGCTCGCCGCCGGGGAAGGATTGCCGCGCCGGCGGCTGGCCGCCGATGCCATCGCCCTGCTCGGCCGCCAGAGCTGGCCCGGCAATGTCCGCGAGCTGAAGAATTTCATCTACCGGATGGCGCTGTTGTCCCGCGAGGACGTGGTCGATGCCGCGGCCCTGGCGCCGATGCTCGATCAGGCGCCGCAGGCGCAGGCCGGCGCGGACGGAGACAGCGGGCTGGAAACGGCCGTCGGCCGCTGGCTGGCCGAAGCGCGGCCTGCCGCGGGCACGGTTTACGACACGGCGCTCGCGGCTTTCGAGCGGCCGCTGTTCGCGCAAGTCCTGCGGGCGACCGGCGGCAACCAGTTGCGCGCCGCGCAGCAGCTCGGCATCAACCGCAACACCCTGCGCAAGCGGCTTGGCGAGCTGGCGATCGACCCGGAGGAATTCACCCGCCGGGGTTAGGGCCGTTCCGGCCAATCCCCCGCGCATTGCCAAAATCGGACGAAAAACCCTTGCGGACGCGCAACAGTAGTGTTGTAAGCCTGCAACGATGATGGCGAAGACCTCCTCGCGCAAGAAGCCCTGGCCGCGCTGGTGGCGGCGGGTCCAGATTGCCGCCCGGCGGGCCAATCTGTTTGCCGTCATGGAAGTTATCTCGGTCGTCGCTTTCCTGATTATGACCGTGATCACCTGGGTCGCGCTCGATTCGCAGTCGGCCAAGGGCCAGCTCCTGCCATCGGACCTCACCGCCACGCTGCTGATCGGTACGCTGGTGCCGGCAATGGCCATTCTGGTGCTGCTCGGCCGCCGCATGGCGCTCAAGCGCGCGGCCCAGACGATCGGCGGCACCGGGCGGATGCACGTGCGCCTGGTGTTCATCTTCTCGCTGATCGCCGCGCTGCCGACCCTGCTGGTGGTGATCTTCGCTTCCTGGCTGTTCCAGTCGGGCGTGGAGTTCTGGTTTTCGGACAGTTCGCGCGGCCTGCTGGAAAACGCCAACAAGCTGGCGCGCGGCTATTATGAGCAGACCCAGCGCGATGTCGGCTATGAATCGGTGGCCATGGCCGAGGACATGCGCGCTTTCCTCAGCGCCGAAAACATCGCCAGCCAGGCGTTTCGGGAATTTTACGCCTACCAGATCGTCAACCGCAAGCTGAACGAATCGGCGATCATCCAGAGGGGGGCGGACGGCGCCCTGCGCACCGCCGCCATCGTCGATCCCGAAGGCAACAACCAGAGCCCGCGCATCGGCCCGGAAGTGCTGCGCCGCATCGATGCGGGCGAGGCCATGGTGATCAGCGCCAATGCCAACCGGATCGAGGCGGTGACACCGATCGACAGGCGCGCGGGCGTCTATCTCTACACCGCGCGCAGTTCCGATCTGCTGGCTTTCAGCCAGGGACAGCGGGCGCAGAATATCGTGCGCGCCTACGAAGTGCTCACCAGCCGGGCGCGCGTGCTGCAACTGCGCTTCAACGTCGCGCTGTTCGTCGCCTCGCTGGCCCTGGTCGGGCTCTCGGTCTGGTTCGCGCTGCGCTTCGCCGACCGGCAGGTGAAGCCGCTTTACGAACTGGTCGACGCCACCCGCCAGGTCGGCGGGGGCAACTATGCCCTGCGCATCGAAGGCCGCACCGGGTCCGATGAGATCGGCCTGCTCAACCGCGCTTTCAACCGCATGAGCGCGCAGATCGCGCAGCAGACCCGGGCGCTGCTTTCGGCCAACGAGCAGTTGCAGGAACGCCGCGCTTTCATGGAAGCGGTGCTGGAATCGGTTTCCGCGGGCATTATCGCGCTCGACGGCACCGGCAATATCCTGCTGATGAACAGCACCGCGCAGAAGCTGCTGCTCGATCGTGACGGGCCGGGGCCGGTGGGCCTGTCGCTGGAGGATACCGCGCCCCAGATCGCCGCGCTGATCCGGGCGAATCTGTCCGGCGGCATCATCCAGTACGCCAAGGGCGGCGAATTGCTGACTCTGGCGGTCAAGATCAGTAGCGACACGCGCGGCCCGGTCATCACTTTCGAGGACATCACCCGCCAGTTGCTCGACCAGCGCCAGGCGGCATGGTCGGATGTCGCCCGCCGCATCGCGCATGAAATCAAGAACCCGCTGACTCCGATCCAGCTTGCCACCGAACGGCTCAACCGCCGCTACGGCAAGCAGATCGAAACCGATCGCCCGCTGTTCGAGGAACTGACCAGCACGATTATCCGCCAGGTCGGCGACCTGCGCAAGATGGTCGACGAGTTCTCGTCCTTCGCGCGGCTGCCCAAGCCCGTATTCCGCAGCGAAGACCCGGTCGCGCTCGCTCGCCAGGCGCTGTTTCTACAGGAAGTGGCGCGGCCGGACATCCGTTTCGGTTTCACCGGGGAAGGGGACATTCCCGCCATCGCCTGCGATCGCCATCAGTTCGGCCAGGCGATGACGAATGTTCTGAAAAATGCCGTAGAAGCCATTGAGATAAAATCTAAATCGTCGTCCGACGAGTTTCTCGGCCGGATTGTCGTGGCCATGCGGCGCGAAGGCGAGGCGGTGATCGTGGCGATCAGCGACAACGGCATCGGCTTGCCGCAGGACCGCGAGCGGATCGTCGAGCCTTATGTCACCACGCGCGAAAAGGGCACCGGCCTCGGCCTCGCCATCGTCAACAAGATCGTCGAGGAACACGGCGGCGAGATGACTTTCGCCTCGGCCGAAGGCGGCGGAACTTGCGTGACCATGCGCTTTGCCTGCGATCCCCTGGCTCTCGGGGGCAAGTCGGAAGCAACGGAATAAAACGGGACTGGAAGCGGAGGACACATGGCGCTCGATATCCTGATCGTCGACGATGAGCGCGATATTCGCGAACTCGTCGCCGGCGTGCTCAGTGACGAAGGTTACGATTGCCGGACCGCGGGCGACAGCGGCTCGGCGCTCGAAGCGGTGGATCAGCGCCGGCCGTCGCTGGTGCTGCTCGATGTCTGGCTGCACGGCAGCCCGATGGACGGGCTCGAAGTGCTCGATGCGATGAAGCTGCGCGAGCCCGACCTGCCGGTCATCATCTTTTCGGGGCACGGCAATATCGATACGGCCGTCGCCGCGATCAGCCGCGGCGCGGTCGATTTCATCGAGAAGCCTTTCGAGACCGAGCGCCTGCTCCACCTCGTCGCCAAGGCGACCGAAACCGAGCGCCTGCGCCGCGAGAATGCGCGGCTGCGCCAGGATTTCTCTCATGTCGAGGAATTCACCGGTGGCAGTTCCGCCATCAATCAGGTGCGGGCAACGCTGAAGCGGGTCGCCAATACCGGAAGCCGGCTGCTGATCACCGGGCCGGCCGGTGTCGGCAAGGAAGTCGCCGCCCGGTTGCTGCATAGCTGGAGCCCGCGCGCCGGCAATGCCTTCGTCAGCGTCAACTCGGCGCGGATCACGCCCGAGCGTTTCGAACAGGAACTGTTCGGCGAGGAAGCCGACGGCAGCCTGGTGCGGCCCGGCCTGCTCGAAATGGCCGATGGCGGCACGCTCTATCTCGACGAAGTGGCCGACATGCCGCTTTCGACCCAGGCGCGCATCCTGCGCGTGCTGACCGAGCAGGCTTTCGTCCGCGTCGGCGGCCATCGCCAGATCCGGGTCGACGTGCGCGTCGTCTCGTCGACTTCACGCAATCTCGAAAAGGAAATTGCCGAGCGCAGGTTCCGTGAAGATTTATTCTACAGACTCAATGTAGTGCCGGTAATAGTTCCGGCTCTTTCCGAGCGTCGGGAGGACATTCCGGCACTGGTGACGCACTTCTTCACCCGCTATGCCAGCGAACAGGGCGTGCCGCCGCCGGAAATCACCGGCGAAGCGATGACCGCATTGCAGGCTTACGAATGGCCGGGCAATGTCCGCCAGTTGCGCAATGTCGTCGAGCGCACGATCATCCTCACCCCGCGCGACCGGCTCGACCGGATCGAGGCGAACATGCTGCCGCCCGAAATCCTTTCCGGCCGGCTGCAAAGCGACACGATGATGTCGACGATCATGGGCGTTCCCTTGCGCGAGGCCCGCGAAACCTTCGAGCGCGAATACCTCAAGGTCCAGATCCGCCGTTTCTCGGGCAATATTTCCAGAACCGCGGCTTTCATCGGCATGGAACGCTCGGCGCTGCACCGCAAGCTCAAGCTGCTGGGCATGGCCGATCGCCGCGAAGACGCGCCTGACGACGAGGAACCGGAAGCCTGACCCCTCTCTCCGGGTTCGGGACGAAGGGCCGGACGCCGCGATGTTCCGGTGTGCTTTCCTTTATCGTCACCCTGAACTTGTTTCAGGGTGACGGGGGGTGGGGGAGGGGACCATCCTACGGGCGCAATGTTTGCGGATGGCCCCCACCCCCGGCCCCTCCCGCAAGCGGGAGGGGAACCGGTGCCCGCCTGTCGCGCAGGCGAAAGGACCGGGCTGTCTGTCGTTCACTTCGGGAATTGTTCCGCCGCGCGGGTGGGGGCATCAGCCGGTCAGGGCTGGCGTACCTCGCACGCGCCATGGAGGCGGCGAGGCGGCGAG
>JAITWR010000079.1 GCA_031285165.1 Novosphingobium sp. | reverse complement strand
GTTCGAGGGCTTCAAGCTCGATCTCGCCTATGCCTGGCTCAACACCAAGCTGGTGGAAGCGAAACCGATCGTGCTGGCATCCGACAGCCCGTTCGCTTCGATCACTCCCTCGGCGGAAGGCGGCCCGCTGCCGCTCAGTCCCAACCACAGGGCAACGGCGACGGCCAGCTATCGCCTGCCGCTCGACCAGAGCGTCGGCAACGTCTCGTTCAGCGCCACCTATACCTACACGAGCAAGCAGGTGGCCTACGACACCTCACTGTACGGGGTCATGCCCGAAACCCACCTGCTCAACCTCAGCGTGAACTGGAATTCGGTCCTCGGCTCGCCGGTCGATGCCGCTTTCTTCATGACCAACGTGACCAACGCGGAATTCCCCGTCAACGTGGCCGGCAACTGGCTGGGAAGCGGCTATGAGGCCTATATCACCAACGAGCCCCGCATGTGGGGCTTCCGGCTCAAGTACCGTTTCGGCAACTGATCGCGGGCAGGGGGCGAAATCGGGGGGATGAGAGCCTCATCCCCCCTTCTTGCCCCCGCCCCGCCCGCTTGTCCGCAAGCGGTGCGATCGCGCAATCCCCGGAGCAGGCCCCCGTGCCGATTCACAAGGCGCGCGGTTTGCTCTATGGTCCAGACTGAAGCCGGTGCCGAGTCGCACACGATAATCGTGGTGTGCGCTTTTCCGGTGGAGCCGCCTCATGAGCCGCGCCGTCAGGCGCGGAGATGTCAATCGGCCGCGCGCGGCGCCGGCATGGTAACGGATTCAGGTATTTCCGCCGATGGCGACGCGCAAGCGCTTACCGCAGCAAGAAAGCCGCTCCGCCGCGCTCGAAGCCGCACGCGCGCTGCTGATCGAAAGCGGCCCGCAGGCGGTGACGCTGAAAGCGGTCGCGGCGCGGATGGGGCGCACCCATGCCAACCTGCTGCACCATTTCGGCACGGCCGGGCAGTTGCAGCAGGCGCTGGCCCGGCATCTTACCCGGATGATCTGCTCCACCATCGCGCAGGCGGTGCTGGCGAATCGCGCCGGGCTCGGCTCGATGCGCGATGTGGTCGACCTTACTTTCGACGCTTTCGACCGTGAAGGCGGCGGGGCGCTGGCCTCGTGGATGGCGCTCACCGGCAACAAGGACGCGCTCGACCCGGTCGTCGAGGTGATCCACGACATGATCGACGAGCTGGATACCGCCATCGCCGTGCGGCGCGAACTGACCCTGACACTGGTGCTGCTCGCGCTCGGCAATGCGCAGATGGGCGGCCCGCTGGCGAAAGCGCTCCGCCTGCCGGACACGACCGCGCGCGACATGGCCGAACGCCTCCTGACCGACGCCGCCGCGGGAGCGGTTCAGCCAGACCCCGGCCAGGCCGGGACCAGCGCCGGGTCGATATCCTCCACCCGCAAGTGATCGACCGCCAGCCCGAGCGCGGGATAGGCGATGCGCTGCCGCGCCGGATCGGACCGGGCCAGCGGCACCACCAGCAGCCGGCGGCCGACTTTCTGCCGCCAGTTCATCCGCGCGGTGTTTTCCTGCCCGATATAGCAGCCTTTGGTGAAGCTCACGCCGTTCAGTTCGGCGGCATTGCATTCGAGCCAGAGCGTCGTGTCGCTGCCCAGCTCGGCCCGGCCCTCGGTAACGCCGAGCGCCAGGCGGTGCGCCTGCCATGCCGCGTCGGCGCTGGCGTCGCCCGCGCCGGCCGGAGCCAGCCAGCGCCGGCCCAGCGCGGGAAGCCGCGGATCGGCGTCCTCATCCCCGCTCCCGTGCGGGCGCCAGTGTACCGCGATGCTCTCGTCGCGGGTTATCGCGATGCGGCGGCGCAGGCGGTAGAGCGACAGGCGCCGGATCAGCGCATCGGCCGCATCGGCCTCGCAATCGAGCAGCAGATCCCCGCCCGACGGCCAGACCAGGAAATCGAACAGCGCCTTGCCCTGCGGTGTCAGCAGCCCGGTCCAGACCGGCAGCGCGCCCTTGATGTCGCTGGTGACGAGGCCCTGGAGGAAGTGGCCGGCATCCTCATCGCCGTCCTGCGGTGAGACACGGACGATGGCGCGGGAGAACAGGCGGGTGGCGGTCATGACCTGTCAGTGGCGAACCGCGGCCGAAATGGCAATCGCCGCAAGGGTTCCGGCCCCCTGCCCCGGACCACCTGCCATCCCGCGCTTTTTGTGGCATGGGCGCGCTTATGGCTTCCGATTCGACACTGACCATCCGCCGCCCCGATGACTGGCATGTCCACTTGCGCGACGGCGACCTGCTTGCCGGGGTGCTGCCCTATACGGCGCGCCGGTTCGCCCGCGCGATCGTTATGCCCAATCTTGCGCCGCCGCTGACCACCGCGGCCGGAGTGAACGCCTACCGCGCCCGGATCGCGGCGGCCGTGCCGGCAGGGGCGGACTTCACGCCGCTGATGACGGCTTACCTCACCGATGCCGCCGATCCCGCCGATCTTGCGGCGGGCCATGCCGACGGTGTGTTCATCGCCGCCAAGCTCTATCCCGCGCACGCGACGACAGGTTCCGCCCACGGTGTGACCGACATCGCCGGTATCCGCGGCGTGCTGGAAAGGATGCAGGACATCGGCATGCCGCTGCTGGTGCATGGCGAAGTCACCGATCCCGCCATCGACATTTTCGATCGCGAGGCGGTGTTCATCGACCGCGTGCTGGCGCCGCTGGTGCGCGACCTGCCCGGCCTGAAAGTGGTGTTCGAACATATCACCACCGCCGAGGCGGTCGCTTTCGTCGAGGCCGCCGGGCCGAATATCGCCGCGACGATCACGCCGCAGCATCTCCACATCAACCGCAACGCCATGCTGGTCGGCGGTATCCGCCCGCATGCCTATTGCCTGCCGGTGGCGAAGCGCGAGGCGCACCGGCTGGCGCTGCGCAAGGCGGCCGTTTCGGGCAGCCCCGGCTATTTCCTCGGCACCGACAGCGCCCCCCATGCGGTGAGCGCGAAGGAAAGCGCCTGCGGCTGCGCCGGCATTTTCAACGCGCCTTTCGCGCTGGAAAGCTATGCCATGGTGTTCGACGAGGAAGGCGCGCTCGACAGGTTCGAGGGCTTTGCCAGCGAGCACGGGCCGCGCTTCTACGGCCTGCCGCTCAACCAGGGCACGGTGACGCTGACGCGCGCGCAAGTGCGGGTGCCCGATGTGATCGATGCCGGGGGCACGCCGATCGTGCCGTTCCACGCCGGCGCCGTCCTGCCCTGGCGGCTGGACGCATGATCAGCGCCGCGCGCGCACCCACAAGTCCCGAATGAACAGCCCCGCGGCTATCCAGATCAGCACGAAACAGGCGAGCTGGACCTGGCGCAGCGGCTCGTGAAAGACGAAAAGGCCAAGGAAAAATACGATCGTCGGCGACAGGAACTGGACGAAGCCCAGCGCCGAATAGGCCATCCGCCGCGCCGCCGTGGCGAACATCGCCAGCGGCGCCGCGGTGAGGATGCCCGACAGCGGGATCAGCATGTCGGTCCGCGCGTCGTGGCCGAAACTGCCGCCACCGTGGATCGCGGCCTGCCAGTAAAGGATGGCGATCGCGGGCGGCAGCAGCAGCACGGTTTCGATCGTCAGTCCGGGCAGCGAGGCCACCGGCGCGAAGCGGCGGACAAGGCCGTAGGACGCGAAAGTGCCGGCCAGCGCCAGCGCGATTCCCAGCATCGCGCGCGCATCCCAGGCAAGCAGCAGGACGCCCGCCCCGGCGATCGCCACCGCGACCCATTGCCGCCGGCTCAACCGCTCGCCGAGGAAAAGCGTGCCGGCCAGCACGTTCACCAGCGGGTTGATATAATAGCCCAGGCTGGCGGCGAAGACCTGGCCGGTCTGGATCGCGGTGATATAGATCAGCCAGTTGCTGCCGATCAGCAGCGCGCTGGCCAGCAGCATGGCGAGCGCGCGCCGGTTGCCCAGCGCGGCCAGCACCTCGCCGCCCTGACGCCGGATGGCGACGACGGCCAGGCAGACGGGCAGGGTGAACACCAGCCGCCAGCCGACGAATTCCAGCGGCGGCACCGTATGGACCAGCCGCAGGTACAGCGGCAGCAGTCCCCAGACCAGATAGGCGCCGATCGCGTGGGGCAGGCCGCTCGGCCGGCGGGATGCGGGATCGTTCATCGGTCGGGACAACTCCGCACGGCCCCGGAACCTGCTTCCGGGTTCTTGCTGCCGCATCGCCTTGCCTCCGATGCCCTGGAGCATCGTGCGCAAAAGTGGGAACCGGTTTTGCGCAAAAACGATGCGGCAACAACAGCCTGAAGCAAACTGCGTGATTCACAAATCACGCAGTTTGCTTTAGAGTCTGCCCGGTTCAGATGGAACAGCTTTTCTCCGTTCGTGTCGAGCCCTTCGACGGGACGGACTCGGGCAGGCCGACCCGGCGCTGAACTCCCCCGCACCCCGTTTCCTCATCCCACACCGTCACCCTGAACTTGCCCTCATCGTCACCCTGAACTTGTTTCAGGGTCCATCGGGCAGTTTTGCGCCTGCCATCGCCGGGTTGGCGGCACCATGGACCCTGAAACAAGTTCAGGGTGACGATGTAGGGTGACGAGGAGGGGTGACGAAGCAGGGGGGGCGAGGAAGGAGGGGCGAAGCGGTTCCGGTTATCCGCATCCCGCTTCCGGGTTCAGTCCGATTCCAGCAGACCCCGGCTTTTGCACCGGGCGCCGGCAAGCGTCGGCTGGTCGCCGCGGTCAAGCGTTCTGCCGCATTGCCGGCGATTCGGGCAGCGGTGTTGTCGATTGTTCAGCTTCCCTGTGCCTTGACTGAATGCACGGATGACACGAGGGCGAATGCACGTGCCAGTCGGATCGCAGACCAGGAGAAAAACCATGACCAAGCTGTTTTCATCGGCCGCGTGCGGCATTCTGGCCGCCGGCCTGCTGGCCGGTGCGGCTCCCGCCATGGCTGCAACCGCTTTCACAGCGGCGCCGTCGGCCGCCAGCGGCGCGGCGGACATGCGCTGGCAGGAGCATCCCGGCCATCACGGCGATGGCTGGAACGATCACGGCTGGAACGCCCGCCGCCATGACGACAGGCGCCGCTATACGGGCCGGAGCTGGCGCGGGCGCGACGGCCGCTATTATTGCCGCCGCAGCGACGGCACGACCGGCCTGCTGATCGGCGGTGTTGCCGGGGGCCTCATCGGCAACGGTGTCGCCGGCCGCGATGACCGCGCGCTGGGCACGATCCTGGGTGCCGCCGCCGGCGCCCTGATCGGCAACGAGATCGATCGCGGCGGATCGCGCTGCCGCTGAAGTGAAGCACGGCCGCTTTTGCCGGGCAGGCGTTCAGCGCTGTCCGGCAGGCGCCGGCGCTTCGCCCAGCGCATCGCCGAGCCGGCGGAGTGCGGCGACCTTCGCCGCCAGCGGTTCCCAGTCGTCCCGCCCGGCAATGGCCGCCCAGACGCGCTCCACTTCGTCGATCGCCAGTGTCGGCGGCGCATCCTCCTGCCAGACAGGATGATCGTCGCCGCTGCCCGCGGCGCGATAGCGGCGCAGCAGATCGCCGAATGTGCCCGCGGGTGCGCTGCGCCCGCCGCGGTGGCGGAAGAACAGCATGTCGGGGGCCGTCCCGCCCCCGGCCATATGGGCTTCGGCCGCGGCGATCAGCGCCGTTTCGGCATCGAGCCCGCGTGGCTCGACGCCCAGCCGCCAGCAGAAGCGCCGCGCCAGCGCCTGCCGGTAGAGGCCGCCGAAGCGTTCGAGCGCGAAGACCAGCGGTTCGCTTCCGGCCAGCAGCCGCAGCGCACTGCCGAGCTGGCCGCAGTTCCACAGGATCGCTTCGGGCTGGCGGCCGAAGGCATAGAGGCCGGCATGGTCGAAATAGGCGGCGGTGAAACCCGTATCCCAGCGCGGCAGCCAGCGCCAGGGGCCATAATCGAAGCTTTCGCCCGACACGTTCATATTGTCCGAATTGAGCACGCCATGGACGAAGCCCGCCACCATGTAGGAGGCGGCAAGGTCGGCCAGCCGCTCGACCGCCTGGTGCAGCAGGATCACTGCCGGCTCGTCGCGGCCGGGCGCGTCTTCAGGCGGGGCATGGCCGGGGAAAGTCTCCAGGCAATAGGCGACCAGCGCCGCCATGTGTCCCGCCTCGCCGCAGGCGCGCAGGCGCTGGAACGTGCCGATGCGGATATGGCCGTGGGAAAGGCGCAGCAGCACGGCCGAGCGGGTGGGCGACGGCTCATCGCCGCGCCACAGTTCCTCGCCGGTTTCGATCACCGAAAAGGTCTTGCTGGTATGGACGCCCAGCGCTTCGAGCATTTCACTCGCCAGAATCTCGCGCACCGCACCCTTGAGCGTCAGCCGTCCGTCGCCGCCGCGGCTGTAGGGCGTGATGCCCGAACCCTTGCTGCCGAGATCAAGCAGGCGCCCCGCCCCGTCGCGCATCTGCGCGAACAGGAAACCGCGGCCGTCGCCGATGTCGGGATTGTAGGTGCGGAACTGGTGCCCGTGATAGCGCAGCGCCAGCGGCTGTGCGAGATTGCCGGGCAGCGGCCGGAACCGGCCGAAATGGCCGATCCACTGCGCATCGGTCAGGCTGTCCAGCCCGACGGCGGCGGCCCAGCGGCGGTTGCGGAAACGCAGCAGGTGCTGCGGAAAGCCCGCTGCCTCCACCGGATCGCCGAGCCAGGGCGCCAGCGGCAGGATGCGGGGATCGGGCCGATAGACAGCGGCTTGCGGTTCGCTTCGCATCGGGCGATAGTGGAAGCAGGAGGTCCGCCGCGCAAGCGGGGGCGCGGCTGGGATTGGCATGGCAGACAACGCTTCATCCGCCTGGGCGGACTGTTACTGGACGAGCCGCGACGGGCTCAGGCTGCATTACCGCGACTATCCGGCCGATGACCGGCCCGGAAGCAGGGACCGGCCGGCGCTGCTGTGCCTGCCGGGGCTGACGCGCAACGCGCGCGATTTCGCGGCGCTGGCAGAGCGCTTCGCCGGCGCGTGGCGGGTGATCGCACCCGATATGCGCGGCCGCGGCGACAGCGCCTATGCCCGGGATTCGTCGACCTACAACCCCGGGCAATATGTCGAGGACATCGGCCTGCTGCTCGCAGAGGCGGGCATCGCGCGCTACATTGCCATCGGCAC
The DNA here is from genome assembly GCA_031285165.1 of Novosphingobium sp. GTDB lineage: Bacteria > Pseudomonadota > Alphaproteobacteria > Sphingomonadales > Sphingomonadaceae > Novosphingobium. The sequence goes on along the minus strand of JAITWR010000079.1, from coordinate 20,849 downwards.
GTCGCTCGGCGGGCTGATGACGATGCTGCTGGCGATGACCGCGCCCGAGCGCATCGCCGGCGCGGTGCTGAACGATGTCGGCCCGGTGATCGAGGCTGCGGGGCTGGCGCGGATCGGCAGCTATGTCGGACAGGGGCGCAGCTTTCCCACCTGGATGCACGCGGCCCGCGCGATCGAGGAAACCCAGGCGGCGGCCTATCCGGGTTTCGGCATCGACGACTGGCTGGCGCTGGCCAAGCGGCTTATGGTGCTGTCGAGCAACGGGCGCATCGTCTTCGATTACGACATGCGAATCGCCGAGCCGCTCGCCCGGATAGAGCCGGGCACGCAGCCCGATCTCTGGCCGGGGATCGCGAACCTTGCGGGCAAGCCCGTCCTGCTGCTGCGCGGCGGCCTGTCGGATCTGCTTTCGCCCGCCACGCTCGAACAGATGCGCGCGGCGCTGCCCGGCGCCGAGGCGGTGACATTGCCCGATGTCGGCCACGCCCCGACGCTCGACGAACCCGCAGCCGTGGCCGCGATCGAGCGCCTGCTCGCGCGCTGCTTGGACTGACGGCGGTTGCGCATCCTGCATCTTCATGCGGACTTCGCCGCGGACGGATTCGGCAGGACACCGCGCGCGGCAAGGCTGATCAACGCTTTCGGCCGGGCGGCGGCGCATGCCATCGTCCCGGCCCGGCCGGACGCGCCCGGCGCCGCGGCGGCGATCGATCCACACATCACCGTGGCCTCCCAGCGCGACTTTCCCGAGCTTTCCGGCCGGCCTCTGCCCGGCAGACTGCAACGGCTGGCAGCCGCGATGAAAGGCTTCGATCTCGTCCTCACCTACAACCGGGGCGCAATGGACGCAGTGATGGCGCATACCCTGTTCCGCGACTTCCACGGCCTGCCGCCGCTGGTTCACCACGAGGACAGCTGCAACGAGGGGCGCCGGCGTTCGCGCGACTGGTATCGCCGCATCGCGCTCGGCCGCACCTCGGCCCTGGTCGTGCCCTCGCGCCGGCTGGAAGCGATCGCTCTGACGGAATGGTTCCAGCCACGCGAACGGGTAGTGCGCATCGCCGACGGCATCGACACCGCCGCTTGCGCGCGCAAGGCCAGGCCCGACATGCTGCCGCGCGTGATCAAGCGGCCCGGCGAGCTTTGGCTGGGCACGATCGCGGACTTGCAGGCGGGCGGGAACCTGCCGCGGCTGGTGCGCGCTTTTGCCGGACTGCCCGCGCCATGGCAGCTCGTCATCCTCGGCGAAGGGCCAGAGCGCGATGCCGTCCGCGCCGAGGCGCTGCGCTGCGGGGCAGCCCATCGCGTGCATCTGCCCGGCTTCGTCGCAGAACCGGTCAGGGCGATCGGCCTGTTCGATCTTTTCGCACTTGCGCCGGACGGTGGGCAGTTCCCGCCCCCGGTGGCCGAGGCGATGGCCGCGGGGCTGGCAGTGGCGGCGCCCGATAGCGGGGACATCGCGGCGATGCTGGCCGAGGAAAACCGGCCCTATGCCGTTCCGCCCGGCGATGAAGGCGCGCTGGCCTCGGCGCTGGCCTCGCTGGCCGGCGACGAAGCCCTGCGCCGCGGCATCGGCGAGGCGAACCGGCGGGTCGCCCGCGCTGAATACGACGAAAAGACGATGATCGCGGCCTATCGCGCGGTCTATGCCAAGGCGCTGCGCCGACCGCGGTTTCCCTGACTAACGGAAGAATCGTTCAGCCTTGCTTCACCCTCCACGGTCCAGCGACGATAAGCGTTGAAATGGCAACACCATCCGCTAAACAGCGCCCCATCGTTCCATAACAGCAGAAAGCGCCCGCATTGGCCCTGCGTCCGCAACGTCCCCAGTCCCGAGCCGAGCAACTTGCGCAGCGCGACGCCGCGCAGCAGGATGTCTTCTTCCGCGAAGTCGACGATGCGTTGCGCCAGGACGAGATGGTCGGCCTGTTCAGGCGCTATGGCCGCCCGGTCGCCCTGGTGGTGCTCGTCGGCCTGCTGGCGCTCGGCGGTTATCTCTACTGGGACGGCAGCAACAAGCGGGCCGCGGGCGAAGCGGGCGAGATGTTCACGATGGCGCTCGACAAGGTCGAGGCCGGCAATTTCACCGCCGCCGACAAGGAACTCGCAGCCGTCATCGCCAGAGGCGGGCCGGGCACCGCGGCCGCGGCGAAGATCCTGCGCGGCGGCATCGCCGCCCGGCAGGACAAGCCGGCCGAAGCGGCCAGGCTGTTCGCCGAAGTGGCCGCCGATGCCGGTGCGCCGGGGCCGTTCCGCGATCTCGCGACGATTCGCGAGGTTGCGGTGAAATTCGACAGCATGGCGCCGCAGCAGGTGATCGACCGGCTGAAGCCGCTGGCCATACCGGGCAATCCCTGGTTCGGCAGCGCCGGCGAACTGGTCGGCATCGCCTATATGAAGCAGGGCCGCAACGATCTCGCCGGCCCGCTGTTCGCCGCGATCGCAAAAGACAAGGATACGCCCGACAGCCTGAAGCGCCGCACGCGCCAGCTTGCCGGCCTGCTCGGCGTCGATGCGATCGACGATGATGTTGCCCGCGCGGTGGCAGGCAATGCCCCGGAAGCGCCCCAGGCCCCGGCGGCCCCGCAACCGGCTGCCTCCGCGCAATAAGCCTCCGATCGGTAAGGATGTCCGCATGAAGCCCTCGAAGCTGCCCCGCTCCCTCGCTGTTCCGCTCGTCGCCGCTCTCGCGCTCGGCTTGTCGGGATGCGGCATGTTGGGAGGCAAGAGCGGCCCCAAGACTCCGACTGTGGGCAACCGCGTGCCGATCCTTTCGCGCATCGAATCGGGCGCCAGGGTCGATAGCTCGCTGGCTGCGGTGACGGTGACCGTGCCGCCGCAGCAGGCCAATGCCGATTGGCCGCAAGCCGGCGGCACGGCCGGAAAAAGCTATGGCCATCTCGCCCTGGCCGACCGCCCCGCCCGTGTCTGGACGGCGCAGGTCGCCGGTTCCACCGCCAAGCGCCGCCTCGCGGCCGCGCCGGTGATCGGCGGTGGCCGGCTCTTTGTGATGGATACCGACGGCATCGTCACGGCTTTCGATGCCGCCACCGGCGGCAAGGCCTGGACGCACAGCTTCAAGATCGACGGCAGCGGCGCACAGGCGATCTTCGGCGGCGGCGTCAGCGTCGATGGCGACCGCATCTATGTGACGACCGGGCTGGGCGAAGTCGCAGCGCTCGAAGCCGCCACCGGCAGCCAGATATGGAAAGTCAAGCCTGCCGGCCCGCTGCGCGGATCGCCGACGATCGCTTTCAACGCTGTCTATGTGATGACGCAGGACAACCAGCTCCACGCGCTGAACACCGCCGACGGCACGGTGCTGTGGAGCGAATCCGGCTCGCAGGGCCAGGCCGGCGTCTTCGGCGTCGCCGCGCCGGCGGCAGGCCAGGGCACCGTCATCGCCGGCTACAGCACCGGCGAGATTGCCGCCTATCGCTATGAAAACGGCCGCATGCTATGGTCCGATGCGCTGGCGCGCACGTCGATCTCAACCCAGGTGGGCGTGCTCACCGATGTCGATGCCGACCCGATCATCGATAACGGGCGCGTTTTCGCGCTGGGCCAGGGCGGGCGCATGGCGGCTTACGAACTGGTCAGCGGCCAGCGTATCTGGGAACTCAACCTCGCCGGCATCTCGACGCCGGCAGTGGCGGGCGACTGGGTATTCACGCTGACCGACGACGCCCGGCTGCTGGGCATCGCTGCCGCCACCGGCAAGGTCCGCTGGCTTACCCAGCTTGCACGCTTCCACAACGAAAAGAAGCGCAAGAACCCCGTGTTCTGGACAGGCCCGGTACTCGCCGGCAACCGCCTGTGGATCGCCAATTCGCGCGGCCTGCTGGCCACGGCGAACGTGACCGACGGCACCGTGACCGACTTCGCCAAACTCGGCGATCCCGTGTCACTGGCGCCGGTAGTGGCGAACGGCATACTCTATGTGCTCGACGACGGCGGCCGCATCACCGCGTTCAGGTAAGCGTGCGGGGCGGCCCCGGCCCGGTCAGAAACTTTCTTCGTAAACCCGCGTGATGTCGCCGCCCCATTCGCCGTGGAACTTGTCGAGCAGGCGCTCTGCCGGCACTTTGCCCGAGGCGGCAATTTCCTCGAGCGGCGCGAGATAGGCCGTTTCGTTGTCACCGGCCGCATTGAGCCGGCCGCGCGCCGTCAGGCCGGCCCTGGCGATCGCCAGAACCTCGCCGGCAATGTCGCGCAGCCGCCCGCCGCCCCCTTTGGCATTTTCAGGCAGGGGAGCGTCGAGCCCGAGCTTCGGCACGGCATTGCGCAGCGCCTCGCGGCCTGCCATGTCCCAGTGCCTGACCATGTCCCAGGCCGCGTCGAGCGCCGTCTGGTCATAAAGCAGCCCGACCCACAGCGCCGGCAGCGCGCAGATACGGTTCCACGGGCCGCCGTCGGCGCCGCGCATTTCGAGAAAGCTCTTGAGGCGCACTTCGGGGAAAGCGGTGGAAAGGTGATCGGTCCAGTCGCTCATCCGCGGCTTCTCGCCGGGCAGGGCGGGCAGCTTGCCGGCCAGAAAATCGCGGAACGACTGGCCCGCGGCGTCGATGTACCTGCCCTCGCGGAAGACGAAATACATCGGCACGTCGAGCATGTAGTCGACATAGCGCTCATAGCCGAAACCGTCCTCGAACACGAAAGGCAGCATACCGGTGCGGTGGGGATCGGTGTCCGACCAGATATGGCTGCGGTACGAGAGATAGCCGTTGGGCTTGCCCTCGGTGAACGGCGAATTGGCGAAAAGCGCGGTCGCCAGCGGTTGCAGCGCCAGACCGACGCGGAATTTCCGCACCATGTCCGCCTCGCTCGCATAGTCGAGGTTGACCTGGATGGTGCAGGTCCGCAGCATCATGTCGAGACCGAGGCTGCCGACGCGCGGCATGTGGCGCAGCATGATGTCGTAGCGCCCCTTGGGCATGACCGGCAGCTCGTCGCGCCGCTTGTCAGGCCACATGCCGAGGCTGAGGAAGCCCGTGTTCGTGCGCTCGCCGATCGTCTTCACCTGTTGCAGATGGCGGCCGGTTTCGGCGCAGGTCTGGTGCAGGTTTTCGAGCGGCGCGCCCGACAGTTCGAGCTGGCCGGCCGGCTCCAGGCTGACAGTGCCGTCGCTGCCGCCCATGGCGATGACCTTGCCGCCTTCCTCGATCGGCTCCCAGCCGAACTCGCCGAGCGCGAGCAGAAGGTCGCGGATACCGCCCGGCTCGTCATAGGTGGGCGCGTGGAAATCGTCACGCGCATAGACGAGTTTCTCATGCTCGGTGCCGATGCGCCAGCGCTCGCGTGGCTTCTCGCCCCCGGCCATCGGCTCGGCGAGCTGACGCACATGCTCGATCACCGGATCGTCTCGATTTGCAGCCTGCCGCGTGCTCATGGCGCCCGCGTTAGGTGAGCGCGAAATGTTGCGCCAGCATTAATTGGCCTCGGTTCCGCCCGCATGGAACAGGCTCCGGTGATTTGTGATGCCCTAACCTCCGCTCCGCCAATCCCCCGCACAGGCCATCCACAGCGCCGTCACGGCGATGGCGGCGGTTTCGCCGCGCAGGATGCGCGGGCCGAGCGAGATCGCGCGGGCTTGCGGCAGGGCGCGGACCGCGGCGCGTTCGGCATCGTCGAAGCCGCCTTCGGGGCCGATCAGCACGCCTGCGGGGCCGCAATGCGCGGTAAAGGCCGCGGCGGCGGGTTCGCCGCCGGTTTCATCGGCAAAGAACAGCGCGCGGTCGCCGGACCAGCCGCGCAGCAGCGCGTCCAGCTTCACCGGCCCGGCCAGTTCCGGCAGGGCGGTGCGCGCGCATTGTTCGGCCGCCTCGGTGACGATCGCGCGGGCGCGCTCGGGATTGAGCCGGTCGGCAACGCAGCGCCGGGTCAGCAGCGGCTGAATCCGCCGCACGCCCAGCTCGGTCGCCTTTTCGAGTACCATGTCGAAATGCGGCTTCCTAAGCAGCGCCGCGCAGAGCATGAAATCGGGCACGTCCTCGCGCGGGCGGGTGCGGGTTTCGGGAACCAGCACGACATCGCGCTTGCCGGCCTGTGCGACCCGCGCCGTCCATTCGCCGGTAAGGTCGTCGCAAAGCACCACGGCATCGCCGATGCCGACGCGCATGACTTTGCCGAGATAGTGCGCCTGCGGGCCGCCGAGCGTGACCGCGCAACCCCCGGCCAGCGGGCCGGGCACGAACAGGCGCGGCGCGCTGCGCGGCGGCCAGGCAGGAGTCGCGGGCATCAGGCAGGCGCCCCCGGCGCGGCACGATCGGCAACGGCGTTTCGCATTGCACACCGATGCCGCCGGACGAAAGATCCGGCAAGCACGATCATGCGATTCTGATTTCGGCCCTGATTTGGCTTCGTCTTCCCTTCCTGCTCCATTCATGCGACAGGCCTGTCGGAAATTTCATGGGAGTGCCTAATGGACGTTGCAGGAAAAGTCGTTCTGGTTACGGGCGGCGGCGGCGGGATCGGTGCCGGAATGGCCGAAGCCTTTGCCGAAAAGGGCGCGAAAGTCGCCGTTACCGACATCAACCCGGCCTATGCCCAGGCGGAAGCGGAGCGGATCGGCCGAGGCACGATCGCGTTGGCGCAGGACGTGACTTCTCCCGAAAGCTGGGCGGAAGTGAAAGCCGCCGTGGAAGCGCGGCTCGGCGCGGTCGATGTCCTGTGCAACAATGCCGGCATCGCCCTGCCTTTCAAGCCGATGGAGGACATATCGCTGGCCCAGTTCGACCGGGTCATGGCGGTCAACGTGCGTGGCGTTTTCCTTGGCTGCACGGCTTTCATGCCCGAAATGAAAGCGCGCGGCAGCGGGCACATCGCCAATACCTCGTCGGTCAACGGCCAGTTGCCGCATCAGACTTTCGCCGTCTATTCGGCCAGCAAGTTCGCGGTCGCCGCCATGTCCGAAGCGATCCGCGAAGAACTGGCGCCGTTCGGCGTCGGCGTGTCGATCCTCTATCCGGGCCTCACGCGCAGCCGCATGTCCGAAGGGCAGGCGCCCGATCTGCCGGAGGAAATGCGCAAGCAATTGTCCGCGCTGATGATGGAGCCGATCTGGCTCGGCCGTGCGGTCGTGCGCGCGGTGGAAGACAACCGCCTTCACATCATCACCCATCCCGACCACCTGCCGGCGCTCAAGGCGCGGATAGATGCGCTTTATGCCGCTTTCGGCGAGCCGGCCCAGCCGGGCTATATCGCCGGGCGCATTCCCAAGGGCTGAGAGCCCGATCCGAAATGCTGTCCTGCCGGTGCCGGCTGTGGCAAGGCGGGCGCATGATGCGTTCCCTATCCTTTCCCGCGCGCGGGCAGAACCGGCAGGCGGCGGCGATCCGTGGCTGACGCGATCGTCCCCGACAGCGAGCACAAGGGCCTGGTGGCGGCGCTGCCGCAAGGCTTGCGCAACTATGCGCTGCTGGCCCGATTCGACCGGCCGATCGGCTGGTGGCTGCTGTTCTGGCCCTGCGCCTGGGGGGTGCTGCTTGCCGGCGGCGCCCAGACCCTTGCAGGGGCACGCTGGGGCCTGATCGCATGGCTGCTTGCCGGCGCAATCGCCATGCGCGGGGCGGGCTGCGTTTACAACGATATCGTCGATGCCGATCTCGACCGGCAGGTCGCGCGCACCGCCGCGCGGCCGGTGGCGAGCGGTGCCGTCGGCAGGAAAGCGGCCTGGGCCTGGTTGCTGCTGCTGTGCATGGCGGGGCTGGCCGTCCTTCTGCAACTGCGCTGGCAGGCACGGCTGGTCGCGCTGGCTTCCATCGCACCGGTAGCCGCCTATCCGTTCATGAAGCGCGTGACATGGTGGCCGCAGGCCTGGCTGGGGCTGGTGTTCAGTTGGGGCGCGCTGGTCGGCTGGGCCGAGTTGCGCTCCGATCACATCGCAGTGCTTGCAGCGCTCTATGCCGGCTCGATCGCCTGGGTGATCGGCTACGATACGATCTACGCATTGCAGGACCGCGAGGACGATGCCCTGGTCGGCATCCGCTCCAGCGCGCGCCGCATGGGTCGCCATGTGCGCGGCGGGGTGGGAGCCTGCTATGCGGCGGCGGCGGGGTTCTGGGCGCTTGCCTTCTGGCTGCTGCGGCCCGACGGGCTGGCGCTGCTGGCGCTGCTGCCCGCCGTGCTGCATCTTGCCTGGCAGGTGCTGACGCTCGATCCCGATGACGGGGACAACGCGCTGGCCCGGTTCCGCGCCAACCGCTTCACCGGGCTGCTGGTGGCGCTGGCCTGCTGGGTCGTCGGCAATGCGTGAAAAGCCGGTCTCTATTCCGCCGCCAGCAGTTGCTCGGCCCCCCCGAGGTCGACGCTGACCAGGCGCGAGACACCTTTTTCGACCATCGTTACGCCGAACAGGCGGTGCATCCGGCTCATCGTCACGGCATTGTGCGTGACGATGAGGTAACGTGTGTCGGTTTCGCCGACCATGGCATCGAGCAGGTCGCAGAAGCGTTCGATATTGGCATCGTCGAGCGGGGCGTCGACTTCGTCGAGCACGCAGATCGGCGCGGGATTGGTGAGGAACAGCGCGAAAATCAGCGCAACCGCGGTCAGCGCCTGTTCGCCGCCCGACAGAAGCGTCAGCGATTGCAGGCGCTTGCCCGGCGGCTGGGCATAGATTTCGAGGCCCGCTTCGAGCGGGTCGTCCGAATCGACCAGCGCCAGATGCGCCTGCCCGCCTTCGAACAGCCGCATGAACAGCCGGCGGAAATGGGTATCGACCGCCTCGAAAGCGGCGCGCAGCCGCTCGCGCCCCTCGCGGTTGAGGCTGCCGATCGAACCGCGCAGGCGGTGTACGGCCTCGGTCAGTTCGGCCTGTTCGGCCAGGCTCTCGCCATGCCGGATCTCGGCAGCGGCGAGTTCGTCGGCGGCGACGAGATTGACCGGGCCGATCCGCTCGCGGTCGGCGGTGAGACGGTCCATCGCCGCCGATTCCCCCTCGGCGTCAGCCACGTCGGCGGATTCGAATGCGAAGCGGCCAGGCAGCAGCGGCGGCGGGCACTGAAAGCGCTCTCCCGAAACGCGGCCCGCCTCGGCGCGGCGCTGCTCTTCGTTCTCGGCGCGGGCGGCAGCGCCGGCGCGGGCCTCGCGGGCAGTAGCGAGAGCCTCGCCCGCAGCGCTCAGTGCCTCGTCGGCGGCCCGGCCGGCGCGGGTGGCTTCGGCCAGCACGGCTTCGGCCTCGGCCAGCGCGGCGGTGAGCCGTGCGCGGACCGCATCGCCGGCTTCGATTTCGCGCACCAGCGCCTCCGGCCTGGCAGCAATGACGGCGCGTTCCTCCTCGATCTCCTCCAGCCGTCGCGCCATTTCGGCAAGGCGGCCGGCGGCATCGCCCGAGCGGGCCTGCCAGTTCCTGATATCGGAACGCTGCGCCGCCGCGCGCTCGCGCGCCACCGCCAGTGACTGATCGTGCGCGGACAGCGTCGCCGTGGCCGCCTGGAGCGACTGGCGCGCGGCCTGGTGCCTGGCTTGCGCCGCGGCCAGCGCCGCGCGGCCGGTTTCGGGGTCGGGCAGGGTGGCACGGCGCTGCCCGGCTTCGCTGCGTTCCGCTTCGGCCTGCGCCCGCTGCCCGGCAAGATCAGCCTCGGCTGCTGCGAGTTCGGCCCGCCGCGCGGCGAGACGGGTGCGGGCATCTTCCGCCTGGTCGAGCGCACGCAGCGCGGCGCGTTCGGCATCGGCCGCACCGGCAAGCGCGCGTTCCGAAGCGATCACCCCGGTCTGGAGCCTGGCCAGCTCGGCTTGCACCTCGCTCTGCGCAGCCTCGGCTTCGGCCACTGCGGCGCGCTTGCCGGGCAGATCGGCTGCCAGTTCGACGAAGCGGTTCTCGGCTTCGAGCCGCGCCGCTTCCGCCGCCCCCTCGCCGAAAGCGACGAAGCCGTCCCAGCGGCGCAGCCGGCCCGCGCGCGTCACCAGCCATTCGCCGGGACCGAGCGCACGCCCGTCGTCCTCGTCCGCGACAAGCACCAGCGCCAGCCGCGCGGCCAGTTCGGCAGGACATTCCCGAACATGCGCCGCCAGACTGCCGGCAAGCGGCGCGGGCGGCTCGGCTCCGGTCCAGAAACGGCCTTCCGCATCCCCGGCCGCCGGCCCGAGTGCGGTGCGCGCATCGCGGCCGAGCACGGCCGCCAGCGCCCGCTCATAGCCCGGCGCGGCACGCACGCGATCGATCGCGACCGACAGGCCGTGCCTGGCCCTGGCCTGCTTTTCGCGCGCATCGCGGTCACGCAGCAGGGCGTTGTGCTCGCGCTCGATACCGGCAAGATCGGCTTTCGCCGCGGCCAGTTCGCTGGCCGCGGCATCACGCGCGGCTTGCAGCGCCGCCTTGCGCGCCTGCTGCCCGTCAAGCGCCGCGCGGGCCTGGGCGAGAGCGGCGGCAGCGGCATCACGCTGCGCGGCGGCCTGGGCGACAGCCGCTTCGGGATCGCCCTGCCGGGCGAGCGCATCGCGCTGGGCCTGCTGGCGCGCGGCTTCCTGGCCGAGCCGGTCGAGCCGCGCCACGGCTGCCGCCAGTTCGGCTTCCGCGACGCGCCATTCGGCTTCCACGCCGGCTTGCGCAGCGGTTGCCTGGGCGAGCGCGACTTCGGCCTGCTGCCCCGCCTGCTCGGCACCGGCCAGCGCCATCGCGAGAGCGGGGCGGCGCGTCTCGTCCCCGGCAAGCCGGGCCTCGCCTGCGGCCAGATCGCGTTCCAGCCGTGCCAGCGCGTCGGCCGCGTCCCGCGTCAGCCGGTCGGCATCGCCGCGGTCGCGCTCCAGCCGGTCGCGCTGGCGTTCGAGGTCGGCCAGGCGCTCCTCGGCCGCTTCGAGCTGGCTGGCAAGTGTCGTCATGCGATGGCCATGCGCATTGGCATCGTCGCGGCGGTCCGCAAGCACGTCCCGCGCCGCAGCCAATGCCCCGGCCCCGGCGGCTTGCGCGTCCTGCGCGATCTGCACTGCCGCCTGCGCCTCGGTGACCCGGACTTCAGCGGCGCGGGCTTCGGCGCGCGCGGCATCGGCGGCGGCGGCGGCATCGCGCCAGCGGGCGAAAACCAGCCGCGCCTCGGCCAGCCTGATCTGGCCGGAAATGGCCTTGTAGCGCTCGGCCGCGCGCGCCTGGCGGCGCAGCGTGGCGATCTGTGCATCGAGCCCGGCCATCAGGTCTTCGAGCCGGGCAAGGTTCACCTCGGTCGCGCGCAGCTTCTGCTCGGCGTCCTTGCGGCGAACGTGAAGGCCGGCGATGCCCGCCGCCTCCTCAAGCATCAGCCGGCGCTCGGCCGGCCTGGCGGCGATCACTGCGGCGATGCGGCCCTGGCTGACCAGCGCCGGCGAATGCGCGCCGGTAGCGGCATCGGCAAAAACCAGCGCCACGTCCTTGGCCCGCACGTCGCGGCCGTTGATGCGATAGGCGCTGCCCGCGCCGCGCTCGATGCGGCGGACAACTTCGAGATCCTGCCTGTCCTGCCCCTCGGCGAAAAGCACGACTTCGGCGAAGTCTCGCGGCGGGCGGCGGGCGGTGCCGGCGAAGATCACGTCCTCCATGCCGCCGCCGCGCAACGACTTGGCCGAGCTTTCGCCCATCACCCAGCGGATCGCTTCGAGCAGATTGGACTTGCCGCAGCCGTTGGGGCCGACAACCCCGGTCAGGCCGGGCTCAATGCGCAGTTCGGCAGGCTCGACGAAGCTTTTGAAACCACTGAGCTTGAGCCGCCGGATGTGCATCTGGGTGTGTGGTTCCTTCCGCCCTCTCCAGCCCGTTGCCCTAGCGGGCGCCGCGGTTCCTCAGCTCGGTTTGCAGTTCCTCCCACGTGCGCGCCTCGATCTTGTCGCCGTCGATCATCAGCGTCGGGGTCGATTCGATGCCGGCCTTGCCGGCGGCCTCCGCCTGCTTTGCGACTTCCTCGGCGCTGGCGGTGTCCGCCAGGCAGGCCTTGGCCTGGTCGATCGAAATGCCGCGCTGGGCGAAGAAATCGATCAGTCCATAGGCCTGGGCCATCGCCACCATCTGCTGATCACGCGGCAGCCTGGCCGCGGCCTGCGCCTGGGCGTCACCCTGTTGGGCACGGGTCATCACCGCTTCCTGGTTGCGGTAAAGCTGCTCGACCATGCCGAAGAAAGTCTCCGTCCCGCCGCAGCGGGCAAGCACGGTCAGCGGCACGTCGATGCCATGGATGGCGAAGCTGCGGAATTCATAGCTGACGCGGCCCGAGTTGACATAGCCGTCGACAAGGCCGCGGAAGCCCTCGTTGCTCAACTTGGCGCAGTGCGGGCACGAGAGCGAGCCATATTCGACCAGCCTGATCGGCGCATCGGCATTGCCCATCCGAAAGCCGCCTTCGGGCGTTTTCACAACGATGTCTTCCCAGGTCTTGCCGGCCGGCGGCGCGACTTTTGCGACGGCCTGCCCGGTTGGGCCGGCGCTGCCGCCCTTGTCCTTGCAGGCGGCGAGGCCGAGCGCCAGCGGGGCGGCAGCGAGAACCAGGGCGAGACGGCCGAAGGGCAAGCGATTCATGGTCGATCCTTGTAGATACAGGAAAAAAGTCTAGCCGAACGGGCCGGCGGTTAGAAGGGAAAGGCGCCGGGGCCGGCGGAAATCTCCACAGCTATGCCTGTTCGCGCCGGGCGGTATCGGTCAGAAGCGTGCTTCCAACTGGCTGTTCAGGCTTTCCCAGTCGTAAGTGCCGGCAAGCAGCACGCCGTTCAGCATGAACATGGGCGTGCCGGTCACGCCGGCCTTGCCGGCCGCGGCGGTCTGCTCGGCGATGCGCCTGGCCGTGGCGGTGTCGGCCAGGCAGCGGTCGAGCGTGGGCCGGTCATAGCCGTGTGCCTGCATCATCGCGTAGAAGCCGAAGTCACCGGCAATGGCGCGCATCCGGGCAAGGTTGTCGCCGCTGGCCCAGCGCGCCTCCTGTGCTGCGGTCGCCTTGTCCAGCACGCCGATCCACCTGGCCTGGCTTTGCAGGAACATGCTGTGATTAGCGAGGAAACGGCCGGGCGCACCGCAATTGGCCAGCATCGCCGCGGTCATATCGATGGGGTCGCGGATCAGGTGGCGCACTTCCACCTGGACCTTGCCGGGCCGGATGAAGTCGCGCAGCATCGGCATTTCGGACTGCTGCTGGAAATGCGCGCAGTGCGGGCAGGTATAGCTGATATATTCGATCAGCTTCACCGGCGCCGCCGGGTTACCGATCGCATGGCCGCCGCCCGGCGCCAGCGCAATCGCGGCCGACCAGTCCGGCTGTTGCCCGGCGGCAGGCTTGCTCGCGGTGCCCCAGAAGAAAACGGCGGCGGCGGCCAGCATGATTGCCAGATGGATCAATCGCATCGTGTTCTATCCCTCGCTCTGCGTTCCCAGGCTGCGCGCCAGCGATTCGAGCACCGCCCTCAGTTCGGGATCGCCGATATCGCGCAACGATTCGCCGAGTTCCATCGGAATCGGCTTCAGCGATGGCGGGGCCGCGGCCGGCTCCCGGTCCGCGGGCGGCTTCACCTCGCCCTGGCGCAGCTTGACCCTGGCCACCGCCTTGTAGCCGAAGAAGCGGTTCACCCGCTCGACGATCTCGGGAATGACGTGCTGGATAATCGGCGCGTGGGCGGGGATGACGACGAGTTGGAGGATGCCGTCGCTTTTCTCGCCCGGCGGAAAGCGGATAGCCTCGGGCGCACAGACGCGGGCGTGGCGCAGGCCGACGATCTCGGGCCAGCGCGTGACGACGCTTGACTGGACAAAGCCGAAGCGGCGGAAAGCAGTGCGGCCAATCTCGGGCATCAGGTCGGAAATGGCGCGCGCCTGCCCGCCACGCGGCCGCTCATAGCGGCGCGCGCGTGCTTTTGCCGGCTCTGCGCCCGGCTTGCCGGTCGGTTTCCCCGGCGGTTTCTGTGGGCGGTCCCGTTCCATTGCCTGCGGGGCAATGCCATAGCGCGGCGATGGACGCCAGATCGCAGGACATCGCCGGTGCATTGCTCGCCTGGTACGACCGGCACGCACGGACGCTGCCCTGGCGCGCCGCGCCCGGCGAGCCGGCGCCGGCCCCCTATCGGGTCTGGCTGTCCGAAGTGATGCTGCAACAGACCACGGTGGCCGCAGTGACCGGCTATTTCACGGCTTTCACACAGCGCTGGCCGACAGTGGCGGACCTTGCCGCAGCCGACGACGGCGAAGTCATGGCCGCCTGGGCGGGGCTCGGCTACTATGCGCGGGCGCGCAACCTGCTTGCCTGCGCCCGCATCGTCGCGCGACAGGGCGGCACCTTTCCCGACAGCGAGGAGGAGCTGCGCCGACTGCCGGGGCTCGGCGCCTATACCGCGGCGGCGGTTGCCGCGATCGCTTTCGGCCGGCGCGCGGTAGTGGTCGATGCCAATGTCGAGCGGGTGGTCGCGCGTCTGTTCGCCATTGCCGAGCCGCTGCCGGCGGGCCGCCCGGCGATTCGTGCGGCGGCGGACCGCATCACGCCCGACCGGCACGCCGGCGATTTCGCGCAAGCGATGATGGATCTCGGCGCAACGATCTGCACCGCGCGCAATCCGCGCTGCCTGCTTTGCCCGCTGTCGCAAGATTGCGCGGCCTGTGCTTCCGGCGAGCCCGATCGCTTTCCCGTGAAGCCCGCCAGAACCGCCAAACCGACCCGCCGGGGCCGCGCGTTCTGGATCGTGCAGGGAGGCAGGGTCTGGCTCGTCCGCCGGCCCGGCAAGGGTATGCTCGGCGGCATGCGCGCGCTGCCCGACGACGGCTGGCAGGCGCGCGGAGACGGATCGGGCGAGCCGCCGCTGGCCGGCCCCTGGCGGCCTGCCGGCATCGTTCAACACGCCTTCACGCATTTTTCGCTCACTTTGCACTTGGCGCTTTATTCGGGAAGCGATTGGGCTAGCTTGCTGCCCGAGGATGGCGAGTGGTGGCCGCTCGGCCGGCTGGAAGAAGCCGGCCTGCCCACGCTTTTCGCCAAGGCGGCGCGGCTGGCGCTCGCGGCAGAGGGAGAAAGGAAGCCATGACCATCCGGTCATTGCCGGACACCACGCTTGCCCGCCGCGAGGTTCTGCGCCTGGGCGCGCTGGCGGGTCTGGGCGCGGCATTGCTGCCGCGGCTGGCCCGGGCGGCCGGGCAGCCGCACCTCAGCCCGCATGTGACCGCGCTGATCGAGCACTGGGTCGGACCGGGCAAGTTCCCCGGCATGGTCGCGGCGCTGGGCCTGCCGGGACGCGAGACCGAATATGTCGCCCGCGGCACCGACAGCTTCATCGATTTCGATCCGCAAGGGCCGGACAGCCTCTACCGCATCTATTCGATGACCAAGCCGATCACCGGCATCGCGGCCATGATGCTGATCGACGAGGGCAGGCTCCGGCTCGATCAGCCGCTGGCCGACATCCTGCCCCGGTTCGCAAGGATGCAAGTGCAGAAGACCTATGACGGGTCGATCACCGATCTTGAGCCGGCCCGGAGCCCGATCACCATCCGCCAGTTGCTCACCCACACGTCGGGCCTAGGCTATGCGATCATCCAGCGCGGGCCGATCAAGGCCGCGTTCGAGAAGGCCGGGATCGTCGCAGGGCAGATCAGCCGCCAGCCGATTCCCGAACTTCGGCGCGGGCGCCCCGTGCCGAGCCTCGCCATATTCGCCGACCGTCTGGCGGAAATGCCGCTGGTCTATCAGCCGGGAACGCGCTGGAGCTACAGCACCGGGCTCGACCTCATGGGCCGGGTGATCGAGGTGGTGTCAGGCCTGCCTTTCGACAGCTTCCTGCAACAGCGGCTGTTCGGTCCGCTCGGCATGACCAGCACCTTCTTCCAGGTGCCCGCCGGCGATGCGAAGCGCCTGACCACGAATTTCGCCGCGATCGCCGATACGCTCGTTCCGATCGACCCCGGCGACAGCTCGATCTATCTCGACAAGCCGCCCTTCCCTTTCGGCGGGGCGGGGCTGGTGAGCAGCCCGCGCGACTACGACCGCTTCCTGCGGATGCTCGCCGATCTCGGGCGGGCGGGCGGCACGCGCATCATAAGCGAGGCGGCGGTGCGCACCGCCACCGGCAACCTCCTGCCGCCCGGTGTCGCCGGCCCGGCGATGATGAGCCCGCCCAGCGGCTTCGGCGCGGGGGGCCGCGTCGGTCTGGGGGCGGAAGCGGGCATTTTCGGCTGGGCCGGCGCAGCGGGCACGGTGGCGACGGTCGACATGCGCCGGGGCATCCGCTCGGGCATCTATGTCCAGTTCATGCCGCCCAATGCCAATGGACTGCTCGGCGAATATCAACAGGCGCTGCATGCGGATGTCATGGCGCTGGCGGAGAAGCACGGGTGACAATCGGCAATCCCCTGGATATCGCCTTTGTCGGCAGCCGGATGGATCGGTCCGACCATATCCGCACCGACCCCGATCTGCTGGCCGCAGTGACAACACCGGCGGCGCGGCTGCTGCGGCTCGACGGGCTGGACCCGGTCATCTCACCCGAAGGCCGTCTCGAATGGGGCAATCTCGCCGAAGCGGCGCCTGATGCCGAGCTTGTTTTCCTCGGCCGCCAGGGCGAGCGCGCCTGCTTCGCCCCCGTGCCGGCAGCGGGCAGCGTCGCGCCGGCCAATCCGCGGCTGTGGCAGGCGATGGCCACGCTCGATGCCGACGAGCTTGCCACTTACGGCGGCGCGCGCAGCATGGTCGACTGGCACGCCCGCCACCGCTTCTGCGCGCGCTGCGGCCAGCCGACCGTGCCGGCCAAAGGCGGCTGGCAGCGCAATTGCACCGGCGAGACTTGCCGCGCCGAGCATTTTCCGCGTGTCGACCCGGTAACGATCATGCTGGTCGAGCACGAAGGCAACCTGCTGCTCGGCCGCCAGCCCCGCTTCCCCGCCGGCAGCTATTCGGCGCTCGCCGGCTTCGTCGAGCCGGGCGAGGCGATCGAGGAGGCGGTCGCGCGCGAGGTGCTGGAGGAAGCCGGCGTGGCGGTGCGCGATGTCACCTATATCGGTAGCCAGCCCTGGCCGTTTCCATCCTCGCTGATGATAGGCTGCCACGCCTGGGCCGACGATCCCGCGATCGTGATCGACAGGAACGAGCTTGAGGACGCACGCTGGTTCAGCCGAGCCGAGGTCGAGGACGCCATGCAGGCGATCGCGCACGGGGAAGGAGGGCGGGCCTTCCGTGCCCCGCCGGGCAGTGCGGTCGCCAATGCGCTGCTGCGCTGGTGGGTTTCGCGCGGGTGAGCGGGCCGAATCGCGCCCGCGCATCCTGTCGCCGGGAAATACCGATCAAGCGCTTGGCGCGCTTGCCTTCCCCCGCATGAATCATTAGCCTTTTCCGCCATGGCAGAACCTCTTTCCGGCGTGCGCATCCTTGAGGTGGCGTCTCACGTCTTCGTCCCGATCGCGGGTGGCGTCCTCACCGAATGGGGGGCCGAAGTCATCAAGATCGAGCATCCCGTCACCGGAGATCCCTATCGCGGGCTGGTCACGGCGGGGCTGCATCGCAGCTATGACGGCGTCGATCCCAGCTTCCAGTTCGCCAATCGCGGCAAGCAGTCGGTGGCGGTCGATCTCAAGCATCCCGAAGGCCGCGCGCTGATCTACCGGCTCGCCGGGGAATGCGATGTGTTCCTCACCAATTTCCGCCCCGACGCGCGCCGGCGGCTGAAGATCGAGGCCGAGGACATCCGCGCGCACAACCCGGATATCATCTATGTCCGCGGCTCGGGCTACGGCCAGCGCGGGCCGGACGCCCAGCGGGGCGGCTATGACGCAGCCGCCTATTGGTCGCGTGTCGGCTTCGGTGAGGTGTTCACGCCCAAGGGCTCCGAATTCCCGATCATGCAGCGCCCGGCCTTCGGCGATGTCGTCGGCGGCCAGACCATCGCGGGCGCCATCGCCGCCGCGCTGTATCGCCGCGCGACCACGGGCGAACCGTCGATCGTCGACGTTTCGCTGATGAGCGTCGGCATGTGGCAGCTTCAGCCCGACATCACCCATGCCAAGCTCAACGCCGGGCATAGTGCGCCCGCCGCGGCCTATGACCGCAAGGCGACGTGGAACCCGCTGTCCGGCACCTACCGCACGCGCGACGGGCGCTTCATCATCCTCGTGATGCTCGATGCCGATCGCTACTGGGCGGATTTCTGCGAGGTGGTCGGCCATCCCGAATGGATCGGCGACCCGCGCTACAGGGACATGGACGCGCGCAAGGAGAACAACCGCGCCTGCGTCGAGATGCTCGACGATCTGTTCGCCTCGCGCGACTATGCCGAATGGGTGCAGGTGCTGGCCAGGGCCAGGGGCGTGTGGTCGCCGTTCCAGACGCCGCTCGAACTGCACACCGACCCGCAAGTCGCCGCCAACGGCTATCTCGCCGATGTCGAGATGATCAACGGCAAGGATCTGACGCTGGTGACTTCGCCCGCGCAGTTCGACGAGGAAAGCATCCGCCCGACCCGCGCGCCGGAACATGGCGAGCACACCGAAACCGCCTTGCTCGCCCTGGGCCTTTCCTGGGACGAAATCGCCCGGCTCAAGGAAAGCAAGGCAATCGGCTGACAGTCCTAGACCAGCCCCAGCCTGGCCAGCTCGCCCGCCAGTTTCACGGGCAGGGCCGCGTCATTCTCGGGCGCTCCGGCGATGTCCGGCGGCGCGTCCTGCGCGGCCAGATAGCGCCAGCCCTGGTGCGCTCTTCTGGGCATGGGATGGACCGGAATCAGCACGGGTTCGAGCCGTATCCACCAGCGCCCGTCCTCACGCTGGGTGAAGCCGATCAGCGGCGAGCGGCCGATGATCACGTGTTCGTGAATCCAGTACAGCGAGCCGCCGGCCATTTCCCCGTGGCGCCGGGGCAGATAGCGCGTCGTCATCCGCGCTTCCGTCGCCTGGCTTTCAAGCCAGGCACCCAGCGCCGCCGGGCTTTCCGCGCCATAGGCGATCTTGGTCATGCCGAGCGGCGTCACCCGGCGAGCCCCGACAGCACGGCGAGGCCGAGGAAGGAGAAGAAGCCCATCACATCGGTTGCCGTGGTGACGAAGACCGCGGAGGATACCGCCGGATCGACTTTCAGGCGATCGAGCGTCACCGGCACCAGAATACCCGCCAGACCGGCGGTGAAATTGTTGATGACCATCGCCAGGCCGAGCACCAGGCCGAGCAGCGGATTGGCAAAGAGCAAGGCGGCGCCGCTGCCGATCAGCAGGCCCAGCGACGCCCCGTTGGCCAGGGCGATGCGCAGCTCGCGGCCGATCATGCGCCAGGTGTTCGAACTGGTCAGTTGATTGGTGGCGATGGCCCGCACCACCACCGCCAGCGTCTGCGTGCCGGCATTGCCGCCCATGCCCGAAACGATGGGCATCAGCACGGCCAGCAGGGCCAGCTTGGCGATGGCGAACTGGAACAGCCCGACCACCGATGAGGCGACGATCGCCGTACCGAGATTGACCACCAGCCAGGTGAGGCGGCTGCGCACGGTGAGGATGATCGGCTCGTTGATATCGCCGTCGCCCGCGCCCGACAGGCGCAGGATGTCCTCGCTCGCTTCTTCCTGGATGATGTGGACGATATCGTCGACAGTGATCTGGCCGACCAGCCGCCCGTCGTCATCGACCACGGCGGCCGAGATCAGCGCGTATTTCTGGAAGCGCAGCGCGACCTCTTCCTGGTCCATCGCCACCGGGATCAGCGTCTGGTCGCGTTTCATCACGTCGGCCAGGGCGATGCCGCGCGGGCTCCGCAGGATCCAGGACAGCGCGCAGGTGCCGACCGGATGGTGGCGCGCATCGACGATGAAGACTTCCCAGAATTCGGTGGCGAGCCGTCTGCCTTCGCGCAGGAAATCGATGAGGCCGCCGACGGTCATGTGCTCGGGCACGGCGACGAAATCGCGGCTCATCAGGCGGCCGGCGGTTTCCTCGGGATAGGACAGCGCCGTCTCGATCGCGGCGCGGTCCTCGGGCTCCAGCTCGGCGAGGACGGCCTGCTGCTCCGCCTCGTCGAGATCCTCGATCATCGCGACGGCATCGTCGGTATCGAGCTGCTCGGCGATATCGGCGATAGTACCCGCGGGGAAAGCCTCGACCAGTTGCTCGCGGACATAGCCGTTCAGCTCGGCGAAGACCTCGACGCTCATCTGGTCGTTGATCGCGCGCGCCAGCGGCAGGCGCCGGTCGGGCTCGACCAGTTCGAACAGATCGGCGATGTCGGCCGGGTGCAGCGGCTCGACCATGTCGTAAACCGCGTCGCTCTCGCCGGCGTCCAGCGCATCCTGGACGCGGCGGACGAAATCGGTCTTCAGCCGGTTCTCGTCATCGAGGCTGTCGCTCTCGCGCGGGGCCTCGGCCGCTTCAGCGGCGGCGTCCGGCACGGAATCTGCGAAGTCCTCGGCATTCATGCGGCAGGGTCTAGCCGCGAAAGAGGCAAAAGCAACCGGGCAGGCGCGCCCGCGCGTGACTTTCCCGGCACGGCCCCTATATCGGCGCAAAATCCGAGGAGATCACCATGGCTGACGAATATCTCAACCTGACGCTCGACACCGGCGCCGGCCAGACCGGCGAGGTCAGGATCAGGCTGCGTCCCGACCTTGCCCCCGGCCATGTCGCGCGGATCAAGGAACTGGTGGGCGACGGCTTCTATGACGGCATCAGGTTCCACCGCGTGATCCCCGGCTTCATGGCGCAGGGCGGCTGCCCGCAGGGCACCGGCATGGGCGGTTCGGACAAGCCGGACCTTCAGGCCGAGTTCAACGACGAGCCGCACGTCCGCGGCGTCTGCTCGATGGCGCGCACCAGCTATCCGCACTCGGCGAACAGCCAGTTCTTCATCTGCTTCGACGACGCGCGCTTCCTGGACAAGCAGTACACCGTCTGGGGCAAGGTCGAGGAAGGTATGGAGCACGTCGACGCGCTGCCCAAGGGCGAGCCGC
>JAITWR010000089.1 GCA_031285165.1 Novosphingobium sp. | reverse complement strand
CATCGATTCGCAACTCGGCACTTTCGCCGGCCGCATCCGGCGCGACGACTGGGTCGAACAGGCAAAGCTCCTGACAGCCGGCGACACCGCCGGGTTCGAAGGGAAGTTCGGCAGGCTGTAGGCGGGTTCAGCAATCCGCATTCATTCGGGGCCAGTGTTGCTGGAGTAGGTCGTGTCGGAATCGGGTAAGGGGAAACCTTGGAGCGATGCCGAGATCGACCTGATCGTCGCGGACTATTTTGCGATGCTTGCGGATGAGTTGGTGCATCAGGCCTACAGTAAGGCCGCACGCAACCGCCAGTTGCAGGAACTGCTGCCGCGTAGCCGTGGCTCGATCGAGTTCAAGCACCAGAATATCAGCGCGGTTCTGCTCGGGCTTGGTCAGCCTTGGATTGAGGGCTACAAACCCGCTGCCAATTTTCAAAATGCCCTGATCGATGGAGTGCTGCGCTGGCTTGACGCCCGCCCCGACTGGCTCGCGCCCGGTAGGCTGACCAGCCTGGGTTCCGCTGCCCTGCGAGAGTATCCGGCCCCGTTATGGATTGGTCCGCCGCCGACGCAGCGCAACGAGCCGCCGCCGGTCGATGCTGCTTTCATGGCTGCGATCGGCCGTAAGTACGACGTCGCAGAACGCGATGCGCGCAACCGCGCCTTGGGCAAGGCAGGTGAGGAACTGGTGCTTGACCACGAGCGCCGCGCGCTACTCCACGCAGGACGCGAGGATCTTGCCGGCAAGGTGCGTTGGACGGCGGTGCAGGACGGTGACGGCTTCGGCTATGATATCGCCAGCTTCGAACCCGACGGGCGTGAACGGCTGATCGAAGTCAAGACGACCAATGGCTGGGAACGCACACCGTTCCACATTACGCGCAACGAATTGGCGATGGCAGATGAACGGCGCGACGATTGGCACCTGGTCCGTCTGTGGGACTTCGCCCGTACTCCGCGTGCCTTCGCGCTAAGGCCGCCGCTTGAAGCCCATGCCGAACTTACCGCGACGAGCTTTCTCGCCGCATTGCGGTGACACTGGCCGGCAAGTCGTATCGACACAAACCCGAGGCTCCCGATGATGCACAAGTGATAAACTGCAAGCGCGCGCTTCGAATCGCGAAAAAGTCTTTCCTACATGCCCCGCCCCCGACAGGCCGGGCGTGTTCTTTCTCACCGTTGAAACCCTGTGATTCCCGCGATATTCATGCGTGCAGGCGCGAGTTCGCGGTAAAAAGTCTCCATGCCCTGTACGGGTGAGCTTCGCGAAGTTCCGGATAACCCCCGGAGCCTGTCGGACTTCCCCTCGAACCCGGCGATGTCAGCAGCTCTCTTTGTCAGTGCCAAATACACCCGTAGTTAAAGGTGCATCGCAAGCTCCTTCAGGCAGCGCGCGGAACGATGCGATCGAGTTCGCCGTTCAGCGCGCGCCTGGCCTCGAGAAGCTCGTAATCATCCTGCAAGCCCAGGAAA
This sequence comes from Novosphingobium sp., assembly GCA_031285165.1. GTDB lineage: Bacteria > Pseudomonadota > Alphaproteobacteria > Sphingomonadales > Sphingomonadaceae > Novosphingobium. Next base: position 3,848 of record JAITWR010000089.1, on the reverse strand, counting down.
AAACCCTCGGACATGCGGAAATAGCGCGTCAGGCGCAGATCCAGTTCGGCATCCACGCGGGCACGCCCGGCGATCACGGCATCGAGGCGTGCGGTATCGACCTCCAGCGACGCGGCCAGCGCCTCCGTGGTCAGGTCCAGCGGCTCCATGAACTCGATCACCAGCATCTCGCCGGCATGATGGTTGTCGAGCCAGTCCGCCTCAGTGGTAGTCGACGATTTCGACATCATGCACGTTTCCATCCTTCCAGACGAAACATATGCGCCATTGCCGATTAATGGAAATGGAATGTTGACCGGCCCGGCCGTCCTTGAGTTCGTGCAGCCGATTGCTTGGCGGATTGCGCAGGTCGTCGAGCGTATTCGCGCGGTTGAGCATCCTGAGCTTGTCGAGCGCGCGAGTCTGGATGTCCGGCGGCAGCTTGCGGCTGCGCAGACCTGACCAGATATGTTCTGTTTCCTTGTCAGCGAAGCCAATAATCACGGTCGTCTCGAAATGGGTTACAGCCCCTTCTATTGAGGACATATTCGAGCGTGAACAAAAAGATCGAAAAAGATCGAGTAATCCCCACTTTCGTTAATTCACCGCCCCCACTTCCGCTGCGTCTTGCCGTGGCGCAGTTTGCGTGTGCCCGGTTTGCCTTCGTTGCTCCGGCCTGTCGGCGTCTTCTTTTTCTGATCGTCGGGCAGGCCCAGTTCATCCGCTTCCAGCCGCCGGATCTCGTCGCGCAGGCGGCCGGCTTCCTCGAATTCCAGGTCGGCTGCGGCGGCGCGCATTTTCTTTTCGAGTTCCTCGATATAGCTTCTGAGGTTGTGGCCGACGAGGTTGTTCGCACCTTCGGCCTCGACTTCCACCAGCACCCCGTCGCGGCTGGCGGTGTCGGCGATGATGTCGGCGATCTGGCGTTTGATCGTTGCCGGGGTGATGCCGTGCTCGACATTGTAGGCGTTCTGCTTCTCGCGCCGGCGGTCGGTTTCGGCGATGGCACGTTCCATCGAGCCGGTCATGCGGTCGGCATAGAGGATGACGCGGCCGTCGACATTGCGCGCGGCGCGGCCGATGGTCTGGATCAGCGAGGTTTCCGAGCGCAGGAAGCCTTCCTTGTCGGCATCGAGAATGCAGACGAGGCCGCATTCGGGAATGTCCAGTCCCTCGCGCAGCAGGTTGATGCCGACCAGCACGTCATAGACGCCGAGGCGCAGGTCGCGGATCAGTTCGATGCGCTCCAGAGTCTCGACATCGGAATGCATGTAGCGGACTTTCAGCCCCGCTTCGTGCATGAATTCGGTCAGATCCTCGGCCATGCGCTTGGTCAGCGTGGTGACCAGCGTGCGGTAGCCCCTGGCCGCCGTTTCCCGGCATTCGGCGATGCAGTCCTGCATCTGGTCCTCGACCGGGCGGATCAGCACCGGTGGATCGATCAGGCCGGTGGGGCGGATCACCTGTTCGGCGAAGACGCCGCCCGCCGCGTCCATTTCCCAGGGGCCGGGCGTGGCCGATACGGCGACGGTCTGCGGCCGCATCGCGTCCCATTCGTTGAAGCGCAGCGGGCGGTTGTCGATGCAGCTCGGCAGGCGGAAGCCGTATTCGGCCAGCGTGATCTTGCGGCGATGGTCGCCCCTGGCCATTGCACCGACCTGCGGAATCGTCTGGTGGCTCTCGTCGACGAACAGCAGGGCATTGTCGGGCAGGTATTCGAACAGCGTCGGCGGCGGCTCGCCGGGCAGGCGGCCGGTGAGGAAGCGGCTGTAGTTCTCGATGCCGGCGCACGAGCCGGTGGCGGCGATCATCTCGAGATCGAAATCGGTGCGCTGTTCCAGCCGCTGGGCTTCGAGCAGGCGGCCCTCGCCGGTCAGTTCCTTCAGCCGCTCGGACAGCTCGAACCTGATCGCCGCGCTCGCCTGCTTCAGCGTCGGGCCGGGCGTGACATAGTGCGAATTGGCATAGACGCGCACTTTATCGAGGCTGGCGCCCTTCCTGCCGGTCAGCGGATCGAACTCGGCAATGTCCTCGATCTCGTCGCCGAAGAAGCTGACGCGCCAGGCCATGTCCTCGTAGTGCGAGGGGAATATTTCCAGATTGTCGCCGCGCACGCGGAAATTGCCGCGGCTGAAAGCGGCATCGTTGCGCTTGTATTGCAGCGCGACGAGCTTCCCGATGATCTCGCGCTGATCGACGCTGGCGCCTTTCTTCAGGTCGAAGATCATCGCCGAATAGGTTTCGACCGAGCCGATGCCGTAGAGGCACGAAACCGAGGCGACGATGATCACGTCGTCGCGTTCGAGCAGGGCGCGGGTGGCCGAATGGCGCATCCGGTCGATCGCCTCGTTCACCGAGCTTTCCTTCTCGATATAGGTATCGGACCGCGGCACATAGGCTTCGGGCTGGTAATAGTCGTAGTAGGAGACGAAATATTCGACCGCGTTGTGCGGAAAGAAGCTGCGGAATTCCCCGTAAAGCTGGGCGGCGAGGATCTTGTTGGGCGCCAGCACCAGCGCCGGGCGCTGCAACTGCTCGATCACCTTGGCCATCGTGAAAGTCTTGCCCGAGCCGGTGACGCCGAGCAGCACCTGCGTCCTGTCGCCCGCCAGAGCGGCCTTTACCAGATCGGCGATCGCGCCCGGCTGATCGCCCGAGGGCGCATATTCGGAAACGATCTCGAACGGCCTGCCGGCCTCGGTCTTTTCCGGCCGCTGCGGCTTGTGCGGGACGAAGGCGGCAGAGGTGTCGGGCTCTGCGAGTCCCCGGCGGATGACGAGTTCGGCCATCGCGTGCATATGGCGAACAATGCGCCCGGCTTCAATCGGACGCAGGCCGGTGACGCGGGCCGGTGCGGCAGGCGCGCCGCCCCTCAGCGCGTCGGGACGGGCTTCTCGCCGGTGTAGTCGTAAAAACCGCGGCCGGCCTTGCGGCCGATCCAGCCGGCCTCGACATATTTCACCAGCAGCGGCGCCGGGCGGTACTTGGAATCGCCGGTGGTCGCGTAAAGCACCTTGATGATTTCGAACAGGGTGTCGAGCCCGACGAAATCGGCCAGGGTCAGCGGCCCCATCGGGTGATTGAGGCCGATGCTGCAACCCTTGTCGATATCCTCGATGCTGCCCATGCCGGCGCCGAGCACGAAGATCGCCTCGTTGAGCATCGGCACGAGGATGCGGTTGACGATGAAGCCCGGCTCATCGCCGGCAAGCACTACTTCCTTGCCCAGACTTTCGGCAAAAGCGCGCGCCCTGGCCGTGGTTTCGGCCGAAGTGGGCAGGCCCGGAATCACTTCGATCAGCCCCATCACCGGAACGGGATTGAAGAAATGCATGCCGATGAAGCGCGACGGGTCGGGCGTGTGCGCGGCCATGCGGGTGATCGGGATCGAGCTGGTGTTGGAAGCGAGCACGGCGTCGGCGTTCAGCACTTTCACCGCCTGCTCGAAGATCTTGTGCTTGATTTCCTCGCGCTCGGTCGCGGCCTCGATGATCAGGCCGGCCTCGGTCATCGGCGCATAGTCGCCAATCGGGACGATGCGGGCAAGCGTGGCCCCGGCCTCGGCGGCGGATAGCTTGTCGCGGCTCACCAGCCGGTCGAGCGCCCTGGCGATGCCGGCCTTGCCTTTCTCGGCAACGGCAAGGTCGATATCGGTGAACAGCACCCGATAGCCGTGCTGGGCCGCTGTCTGGGCAATGCCCGAACCCATCTGCCCCGCCCCGATCACACCGACAGTACGCATTTCCCGATCCTTACGCTCTTTTCCGCAAAGCGTGGTGCCTTAGCGTGCAAGGCAGGGCTTGGCCAGCCCTCGCACCCGAGCGCTTTTGCCAGTTGCCGGACGATTCCATCCGGCGCGAAATCATTCT
>JAITWR010000031.1 GCA_031285165.1 Novosphingobium sp. | reverse complement strand
GTCCCAGCCTGCCGAGTTCATCGTCGTCGCGTTGAAGTTTCCAACCAGCCAACCCCGCGCCAGCAACTCTAACTCCACAACAAGTTCGCCCATGCGGCCGATCCGTTGCGTGTCGATCTCGTCGAAAGTTAGCAGCGGAATGTGAGTCAATCGGTCCGGCCCCTTGCCCCCCAAAATGGGAGCAAACTAGCTGGCAAGTAACAGCGTTCGCATCACTTCACAACGGGCGAAGAAATGCGGCGCTGGGTTTCGTCACAATCTTATCGGGTGGCGATCAGCACGGTCATCGACGCGCGCAAGGAGGCCGGGCTCACTCAGCGTGATCTGGCGGAGCGCTTGGGCAAGCCGCCTTCCTTTGTCGCGAAAGTCGAAATCGGGGAGCGGCGATTGGACCTCGTTGAGTTCGTCGCGATTTCCCGCGCGCTGAACCTCGACCCGGCGGACTTCATCACGCGGGTCGATGCTGCAATCTCAGGCGACATCGAAATCTGAAAGGGAAACGGGTGCCATTCTGGCTGGCAGCCGAGCCGGAAGGACGTCCGAAATCTAATTTATCAGGAAATTTCAGAGATGTAGTGGTGCCGCTTAGGTGATTCGAACACCTGACCCCATCATTACGAATGATGTGCTCTACCGACTGAGCTAAAGCGGCGTGCCTCTGGCGGATGCTTTGGGCAGAGCGGGCCTCTACCGGCGAGGCGGGGGGCGTGCAAGGGGGAAGTTGGGGGCTGTGTTGCTTTCCTTTCCGCCCGCGCCGGTCTTGCCGCGATTGCGCCTGGGGGTATGGTTGCGGGTGCGGCGATTTCTGTCAGACCACACTCCGCCGCGGAAGGGAGCGTCATGGCCGCCAAAGCCGATCGTCCGCAGGTCCGTTACGAGAGCCCCGCGCCCAAAGTCGCGCGCATCGTCCTCGACCGGCCGGAGAAGCGCAACGCGCAGGGCACGCTGATGACCTATCAGCTCGACGCGGCGATGCAGCGCGCCTGCCGGGACGATGCCGTCAGCGTCATCATCCTTGCCGCCGAGGGCGACCATTTCAGCGCCGGGCACGATCTTTCCATGTCGGAGCCGCCGGCTGCCGGGCCGGAACAGCGGGTGACGCTCTGGGACCAGTACGAAGGGCCGGGCTGGGAAGGGTTTTATGCCCGCGAGCGCGAAGTCTATCTCGAGATCACCGAGCGCTGGCGCAATGCTCCCAAGCCCGTCGTGGCGGCGGTGCAGGGCAGCGTCGTGTCGGGCGGGCTGATGCTGATGTGGATGGCCGATATCATCGTCGCGGCCGAGGACGCGCGCTTTCGCGACAACACCGGCTCGGACATGGGCGTGCCGGGGGTCGAGTTCTTCAACCACCCTTTCGAACTCGGCGTGCGGCGGGCCAAGCAGTTCCTGTTCACCGGCGGCTGGCTTTCGGCCCATGCCGCCGCGGCGGCGGGCATGGTCAACGAAGTGGTGCCGCGGGATCGGCTTCAGGATCGCGCGCTGGCGCTGGCCGAAGAGATCGCCCGTACCGATCGCTTCACGCTGAAGCTGATCAAGGATTCGCTCAACGCCGCGCAGGATGCGATGGGGCGCAGGCAGGCGATGCAGGGGGCCTTCGCCAACCACCAGATCGGCCATTTGCAGAACATGCTGCTGCACGGCTTCCCGATCGATATCACCAGGCTGCCCGAAAGCGTGCGCAGGCACCTTGAGGCGGCGCTGGCCGCGCGCAAGGCGGGCGATGGCGGCTGATCTGTCCGATGGCGGGCGGGGCGGCGTCCGCCTGTTCCGTCACAGCGCCTCCTGAAAAGCGGTGAGCACCCAGCAGGCCGCGGGGCCGGGCAGGCGGTCGCGGCGCCACAGGGCGTTGAGCGGGAAATCGAGACAGGGGCTTTCCGGCACGGTGAGCCGGACCAGCGTGCCGCGGGCCAGATCCTCCGCGACGAGCGGGTGCGGCATGTTGCCCCAGCCGATACCCTCGCGCAGCAGCATGTGCTTGGCGCCGAGATCGGCCAGCCGCCAGGTGCGCGTGCCGAGCACCGAAAAATCGCGGCCTTCGGTCAGCCGCGAGCGGTCGGTGAGCACGAGTTGCAGATGGCGGCGGACCTCGCCCGGCGCAACGGACGCCATCCGGGCAAGCGGATGCGAGGGCGCGGCGACCGGGATCAGCTCGACCGAGCCGGCGTGCTGGCGTTCGAGTTCGGGCAGGTCGGCGGTGACCGGCCCGCCGATGCCGATGTCGGCCCGGCCGTCGCACACCAGCGCGGCGACAGCGCCCAGCGCCTCGATATGAAGGCGCAGGGTCACGGTCGGGAACATGCGCTGGAATTCGCGCAGGATATCGGCGAGCGCGGAGCCGGGCACCATCACGTCCACTGCCAGCGCCAGTTCGGATTCGAGCCCCTGATGCAGGCTGCGGACTTTGGCGATGAGCGTGTCGACATCGTCTGCCACCACCCGCGCCTCGGCGAGCAGCGCCTGTCCCGCAGGAGTGAGCACGGGCCGGCGCGAGCCTTCGCGCGCGAACAGGGTCACTCCAAGCACGGCCTCGAGATTGGCGATGGCATAGCTGACCGCCGAGATCGTCCGGCCGAGCCTGCGCGCGGCCCGGTTGAAGCTGCCCTCGTCGGCAACGGTGAGGAAAGTGCGCAATTGATCGAGGCTGGGGCGGGCGACGTCCATTCAGCGCTTCGGCATATATTCGGTTTTTTCGAACATAATGACCGATTTTATCTCAATTTCCCTGGATGGATGCAAGTCTTATCTCCGCATCATGCATTCGCTCCAAAGGGAGACATGAGATGATTGAACTTCGCCCTTTCAGCAGCCTTGGTGCTGCCGACCATGGCTGGCTCGATGCCCGCCACCACTTCTCCTTTGCCGGCTATCACGATCCGGCCCGGACCAACTGGGGGCGCCTGCGCGTGTGGAACGACGATACGATCGCGCCGCAAAGCGGCTTTCCGCCGCATCCGCACCGCGACATGGAAATCGTCACCTATGTCCGCAAGGGGGCGATCACCCACCGCGACAGCCTCGGCAACGAGGGCCGCACCGCGGCGGGCGACGTGCAGGTGATGAGCGCCGGCAGCGGCATCCAGCACGCCGAATACAACCTTGAGGACGAGGAGACGACGCTGTTCCAGATCTGGATCCTGCCCGACCGGCCCGGCGGCACGCCGGGCTGGGGGGCGCAGCCTTTCCCCAGGGAAGACCGGGCCGGCCGTTTCATCACGCTGGCCTCGGGCATCGCGGGCGACGAGGGCGCCTTGCCGATCCGCGCCAATGCCCGCGTGGCCGGCGCGATGGTGAAGGCCGGCGAAAGCGTGACCTATGCGCTGACGCCCGACCGCCATGTCTATCTGGTGCCCGCCACCGGGCGCATCCGTATCGGCGACGTGACAGCCGCAGCCCGCGACGGTGTTGCCGTCACCGGCGTCGACAGCATCACTCTTACGGCGCTCAAGGACAGCGAGATCGTCCTCGTCGACACCCCCTGACCCCTCGCGGCCAGCGTTGTCGGCAAAAGATGCAGCCGGTTCGGATCAGTCTCCCCTGCCGATGGCTTGCCTGTCCGGCTGGTGGTGCGAAGCTGGTGCGGATGTCGGGAGGATGGTTTATGGTCGAAAATGCCGTCCGCATGGTGTGCGGGAAGTGCCGTTCCGAACAAGTGACGCGCGATGCCTGGGCGGAATGGAACCCCGCCGGCCAGCAATGGGTGCTCGGCGCGGTGTTCGACTATGCCTATTGCCACAGGTGCCAGGGGCCGGCGCCTGTCGCAACGGTTCCGGTCGAATTGCCGGCCGCTCCCTGAGCGGCGGGCGGGCGGCGTCGCCGTTTGCGGGAACCAATCCGGCGCACTGCTCGTTCCGTTTTGCATCGCTATGCGCCCCGGCGCTGCAATTGGAGAGCAATATGGCTGATCCCGATACTCCCGGCCGCGCGCGGTGGCTTTGGCTTCTGATCGCTCTGGTGCTGATCGCCGCGGCGATTGTATGGCTGATGCGCCCGCCGGGGCAGGCCGTGACCAGGACGTTGGTTCCGTCGGGTCCGTTCGTCGTGAAGCCGAGCGCTCCGGCAGTGCCGGTCACGCTGCCGAATACGCCGATGCGGAACGTGCCCGCGCCGACGGAAACGCCCGGACGCTGACGGGATGAATGCAGGCAGGCCCTAAGGCTGCACCGCCATGTCCACGGGCCAGCCCTGGCCTGCCCAGCCGGCTGCGTCCGCCCAGACATATTCGAAGAAGTGCCCCAGGCTCTCGCGCGCGTCGAGATAGATGAAGACGAGGCCGGGGACGGAGCCCTCGAACACCACCGGCAGGCCGAGTTCGGCGATTTCCCGGCGCATCGCCGCTTCGTCGTCGCGGCGGACGGCGATATGGTGAAAACGCGGCACGGCGTCGGTTCTGTCGGCCGGCAGCACGCAGGCATAAGGATCGGTCCAGCCCATGACCGGCTGGATCAGTTCGATCTGGACATGATCGCACCAGCCGAGCGCCACGCGCACGCTGGCCTGTTTCGGCCCGGCCGGGCTTTGCAGCACCATATCGGGTTCGAACAGGATATAATCCCTGATGCCCCAGCGATCGGTGACGAGCCGTTTCGCCTTGTCGATATCGTGCGTGATATAGGCGTTCTGGTAGTGGTTCCTCATGAACATGCGTCGATCCTCCACCCGGCTGTTCCACGGGTTCGGTGCGATCGAACGGAGCCCCGGTCAAGGCATGTGCCGGCAACCCCGATTGTCTTTGCCGCCGGGCCGCCCGGCAGTGCCGGTGCGGGCAAATCCCCGACCCGGGCAGTGCCGGAATATCCGGCCCATGGCGCTTTTCGGGAACGAATCCCGCGCCCTGTCGTTTAACCCTACACGATTCAAGAGGAGTTTGCGTACCATGACCCTCATTCTGGTTCTCGTTGTCGGCGGTGTCATCGGCTGGCTTGCCAGCATCGTCATGCGGACCGATGCGCAGCAGGGCATCCTGCTCAACATTGTTGTCGGCATCGTCGGCGCCCTGGTCGCGGGTGTGCTGATCACTCCGCTGATCGGCGGTGCGCCGATCACCAGCGGTTCTTTCGATTTCATGTCGCTGCTGGCTTCGTTCCTCGGTGCGGTCGTGCTGCTGGCGATCATCAACCTGTTCCGCCGCGGCTCGATTCGCTGAAACGGTTTCGAGCCGGGTGGCGGCATCCGGCTCGAACTTTCAGGAAAACGAAAGGCTTTTACGCCTGCTGGCGTTCGCTGCCGATCGTGTCCCCTTCCGGATCGAGCAGATGGGCGAGCTGGTCGCGGGCGCGGGCCACACGGCTTTTCATCGTGCCCACGGCACAGCCGCAGATCTTTGCCGCTTCCTCATAAGTAAAACCGCCTGCGCCGATGAGCATCAGCGCTTCACGCCGCTCGGGCGAAAGCTTGCGCAGCGCCAGTTCCATGTCGGACAGGTGCAGGGGCGCTTCCTGGTCGGCATCCATCACCAGCAGCCGCTCGGCGGAATCGGGATCGTATTCGGCCTGATGCCGGTTCCGGCGCAGCTCGCTCAGATAATGGTTGCGCAGGATCGCGAAAGTCCAGGCCCGCATGTTGCTGCCGGGCATGAAGCGGTCGCGCGCGCTCCAGGCCTTGATCGCGGTTTCCTGCACGAGATCGTCGGCGAAATCGGGGCGGCCGCAAAGGCCGCGGGCGAAAGCGCGAAGATGCGGCAGCACGGCCAGGAGATCGCGCCTGAAAGCATCGCCGCCATCGGCGCCGGTCGCTTCAGTCGTTTTCATGTTCGGCCCGGTCGAGCTTCTTGAGCAAGTCGTCAAAACTGTCGGGCAGGGGCTCATGCACGACGGAGTCGTAAAGTTGCCGCAGGCCCTCGGCCCAGCCCGGCTCCTTGCTGTTCCGGGCCCTGGACGGGCCTGGCGTCCGCTTCCGGTCATCCATTCGCTTTGGCGGACTCAACGCGAACTCCATCTTGCGGTTGCCACTTTGCCTGTCGATCCGGCGGTGCGTCAAGCACACGCCCGCACACGCGATTTATCGGCATTGAAACTTTCGAAGGCGTACATGGTTCCATTGCAGGCCAAAGCTTGCCAAGAGGGGGTTTGAGCAATTCCGGTTCGGGCCGAATCCGAACGACTCAAGCAAACCCAATGCTTGCGCGGTCCGCGTCTTCCCGGGTTCTCGTGCGTCGAGGTGTCATGGATACAGCGCTGTTAACCCGTGCGGATAGACCGGCATGGTTTCACCGCTACCCGCGCGGGTGGCCTCTGCTGCTGTTCCTGCTGACCAGCGCCGGCACGATTCTCGCCATTTCCGCCATCGAGCGTGCCGAGGCCGGGCGCCGGCAGCTTGAGCTTGACCGGAACGCCACGGAGATCAGCTCGGGCCTGCAACGCCGCGCTTCGGAGAACGTCGCGGTGCTCCGGGCCGGCGGCGCGCTTTTCGCTACCGAAGATAAAATCGGCCCCGGCCAGTTCGCCGGGATTGCTGCGGGGCTCTATGCCGGCGGCGATTATCGCGGCTTGCGCGGCATCGGCTGGGTAAAATGGATGCCGGCCGGAGAGATTCCGGCTTTCGAGGCGGCGATGAACCGGATTTCGCCGGGCTACCGGGTCTATCCGCGGCCCGATGCGGGGCGCAGCATGGCAGCGCCGGTCGTCTGGTTCGAGCCGCAGAGCGAAAGCAGCAGGGCCGTGCCGGGCTTCGATATGTATTCGGAAACGGTCCGTCGCCAGGCCATGAACGCGGCGGCGCAGCATGCGCAGCCGGTGGCTTCGGGCAAGGTTCATCTGGTCGGGGACCGGAACAGGCCCGGTGTGGCGGGTTTCCTCATCTATATGCCCGTATTTCGGGGCACGGGCGCGGAGCGCCACCTGCGCGGTTTCGTTTACAGCGCGTTCCGCGCCGGGGAGTTCCTCGATTCCGCCGTGGCGCTGGGACGTGACCGCGATATCGGGATCGCACTCTATGACGAAGTGCGCCGGCCCGACCGGCTGCTGGCGGCCCGCGGCCAGCCCGGCGGCAACGTCATGGCGATGGACCGCAGGATCACCGTCGCCGACCGGACCTGGATCGTGCGGGTAAGCGTCAGGCGCGAGGCGGCGCTTGCGCCCTTGTCGCGGGTGACTTTGCTGTTCGGCCTGGTTCTGGGACTTCTGGTGATGTTCATTGCCCGGCTGATCACCAGACGCTCGGCCGAGGATCATGAGGTGCTCGAATGGTTTGCGAGGCACTCCGCGATCCGTACCTCGCTCACCCGCGAACTGAACCACCGGGTCAAGAATACGCTGGCCAACGTGCTGTCGATCGTCGCGCTGACACGGCGGCGCTCGGTCGACCTCAACGATTTCGCCGAGAGCCTGACCGGCCGCATCCGGGCGCTGTCAGCGACGCACGACCTGCTTTCGCAGAGCGACTGGACCAATGTGCCGATCGGCGAGATCGTGCGCAGCGAGCTTGCCCCTTACATGGCGCCGGGCGACCGGCAGGTGGAAATGGCCGGGCCGGATGTCAGCCTGGCGCCCAACGATGCGCTTTCGCTTGGTCTCGCGATTTACGAACTGGCCACGAACGCCGCCAAATACGGCGCGCTCAGTACGGTCGACGGAAGGATTTTCATCGACTGGAAGCTCGTCGAACCCGAACTCGTCGAGCTGCACTGGCGTGAAACCGGCGGCCCGACAGTCGCCGTGCCGATGAAGCGCGGCTTCGGCCGCAACCTGCTCGAAAAGATCGTCGCGCACGAATTGCAGTCGGCCGTGGAGCTGCGCTTCGACCCCGGCGGCGTCGAATGCACGCTGCGCGTGCCCGTCCGCCGCCTCACACGCTTCGCGCTGCGCGGTTCCGGGGAGGGCCAGGGACCGCCCGGTTGATTTTTCCAACATGGCGAGAGCGCGGCCTCCGTTCTTCCCCCCCCCCTCCTCCTTCATCGTCACCCTGAAACAGGTTCAGGGTGACGGGGGCGGGAATGGTTTCAGGGCAGCGGTCGGCCGGAAGCGAAGAACAGCGCCTGACTGATTGCCGCGCGCACGGTGGATTCCTGGAATGGCTTGGTTACCAGATATGTCGGCTCGGGTCGTTCGCCGGTCAGCAGTTGCTCGGGATAGGCGGTGATGAAGATCACCGGCAGATCGCCGATCCTGAGCAGATCCTCGACCGCATCGATGCCCGAGCTGCCATCGGCGAGCTGGATATCGGCGAGGACGAGACCGGCGGGTTTTTCGGCAAATATCTCAAGCGCCCGGGTGCGTGTGGCGGCAGTGCCGATGACGCAGTGGCCGAGATCGGTGACGAGCCCTTCGAGCTGCATCGAGATCAGCGGTTCGTCCTCGATGATGAGCACGTCGGTCGCGGTTTCCCGCTCGATCTCACCGACGGCCTGGACGACCATGCCGTCGATTTCGGCAGCCGGCATGTCCAGAATGGTCGCAGCTTCCTCCGCGGTGAATTCTTCCAGTGTCGTCAGCAGCAGCGCCTGGCGATAGGCCGGCGTGATGTGCGAAAGCCGTGTCTGGGCGGCCTGCTCGCAGGCGCTGTCGTTCCTGCCGACGGCCCCGCTTGCGGCTTCGGCCATCTCGACGCGGCCCGATGACCAGACGCGGGTGAAAGCTGCATAGAGCGGCACGCGTCCCTGGCCGATCCGATCGAGCAGGCTTCTGTCGGCCAGCGCGGCTTCGAGCGTGGCGCGTACATAGGTGTCGCCGGAAGCCTGTGATCCGGTCAGCGCGCGCGCATAGCGGCGCAGGTAGGGGAGTTGGACGGCAATCTGATCGGCCATCGACATGAGCAACCTCGGCAAATATCTTTGTGTGTTGTAATGCCTGTAACGCGGTCCGGGGGCATGGGGCCGCCTGGGGTGGAGCCTTGCTGGGAACCGGCCGGACATACGGCGAGCATACTATCAAGGCGGCAATCATGCACCGTGAAATATTTTTTATCCCGTGGGAACCAATCGCGAGCCACGGTGTTTTGCATATATCACCACCGGCCCTCCCGTACCCACCCCCCGCAAACCGGTGGTGACCCGATCCTGAGGCCCTCGCTCCCTTCACCGGGGCGGGGGCCTCAAATTTTCGGGGCCATCCTTTTCAAGATAAAGCGGTTTGCGGTGATGTGCCCGCAACGTGCGGTATGCGCCGCCGTATCGCCTGTCGCGAATTATCGGGAACCATTCGGCGATTGCCAGCGTTTGTCTGGTGAAGATCATCCATACGGAGGCTGTCGCATGGCGGTGGAGGCGAAAGTTGCGGGCGGGCCGGTTCCGGGTGAAGCGCGCCCGCTCAGTGATCATGATTTCAAGCGCGCCCTTACCGAAGTGGCTCCCCATCTTCGTGCTTTCGCCCGTGGCTTGTGCGGTTGCCGCGATCGGGCCGACGATCTTGCCCAGGAAACCCTGCTGCGCGCCTGGGCGGCGCGCGAACGCTATTGTGCCGGGACCAATTTCAAGGCCTGGACTTTCACCATCCTGCGCAATCACTTCTATAGCGAAGCGCGCCGCAGCCGCTTTCACGGCGATTACGACGAAGCAGTGGCCGAGCGCACGCTATGCGCGCCGGCGGCACAGGAAAGCGCCATCGAGCTGTCGGACGTGCTCCGTGCGCTTGCAGTGGTGCCCGACACGTACCGCGAGGCGCTGATCCTCGTGGCTATCGGCAGCTTGTCCTATGATGAGATCGCCGCCATCTGCGGGATTGCGCTCGGCACGGTGAAAAGCCGCATCTGCCGTGCGCGGGCCATGTTGAGCCATGTGCTCGCATCCGGGCAGCTTCCCGATTTCCGGCACAACTTCGTGCTTTCCGGCAATGCCGTGGACGCGTTCTTCGCCGAACTCATGCGCATCGCCAATGCCGAAGCGGCCGACAGGCAGGCCGCCTGACGGCTGCGGCGTGATGGGCCGGGGCACGGACCGCCCGCAAGCCCGACAAGCCGCCCAGGTGGCGACAGCGGAGCCGGCCGAACGATATAGCGTATCGAGCCCGATATCGGCACCGCTTCGCTCCACATCCGTCGCTCGCATCGTTACCCGTCCCCCGCCCCGTCACCCTGAACTTGTTTCAGGGTGACGATGAAGGAGACGAAGAAGGGAACGAGAGCGGGTGGACGCAGCGGTTCCGCTTATCCGTATCCTGTTCGGCCGAACGGCAGCCGGACGGAAAGCAGCGCATCCGGCTTTCCCGGTTGCGGCGCGTCAGCCTTTCCTGAGATCCCTCGGGATGTCGTACCAGTGCAGGATGATCGCGCTGATCCTGTTGTCGCGGAACTCGAACTTTTCCATCACGATCTGGTCCATGCTCCGGCCATTGTCGTTGCGGATCATTTTGCAGTCCAGCTCGACCCACAGATGGTTGGGATCGGCCGTCATGAACGTGTGCAATGTCTCGATGCTGGTCGTCTTGTGGCTGACTTGCGGAATCTTGTCCCAGCACTCCCTGAAGCCTTCGAGGCCTTTGTAGATACCGCCGAAAGGAAGCGAGTCCGGCTCGCGCAGTTCCACATCGTCGGTCACGAGCCGGGCCATTTCCTCCCAGTCGCCGACGAACAGCGCGCTGACGAACTTCTGTTTGCATTCCAGATTCTTGCGGTGCTCGTCGGTCCATTCGAAAAGGCCATTGCCCTGGGAAAGCATCACATCGTTCATTTCATCTTCCATATTTTGAAATAGAATGCCGCATTGACGCTTCCCATATCGCCGCATACCGGGGCATATGGTCAACGCAGTTTGAAATTATTTCCCATATTATGATATTTTCGGGGATCGCATGGAACAGGCAGGCAAGGCGGCGGTTTCGGGGATTGCGGGCGCCCAAGCGATCCGCCGGGCCATGGACGTGATCCGCGCCGTCGCGCAGTTCCAGCGGTCCGGCGCCAGCCTGAGCCGGGTGGCGCAGGCGACGAATCTCAACGCTTCCACGACTTTCCGCATCCTTCGCTCGCTTACCGAAGAGCGTATGCTCCGCTACGACGAGCGCGAGCGGCATTACCATCTCGGCCTGCTGGCCTTCGAACTCGGCCTCGTGACCCAGGGGCAGTCGCAGGTCCAGAACCGGTGGCGGGAAACGATCGAGAGCATTTCCCGTCGCACGCGCCTTACGACTTATCTCATGGCGCGATCGGATCGTGAGGCGGTGTGCCTGCTCTGCGCCCAGGGAACCATGGTCATCCGCGCCATGCCGATGGATGTCGGCCAGCGCCTGCCGCTCGGCATCGGCGCCGGCAGCCTCGCGCTTCTCGCCACGCTGGACGACGAGGAGCTCGCGCGGATTCTCGATGCGCTCACCCCCCGCCTGGACCTGTTCCCGCGAGGGCGGAAGGAAGCCGCCCGGATTATCGGGCG
>JAITWR010000023.1 GCA_031285165.1 Novosphingobium sp. | reverse complement strand
CGCCGGGGAACTGGGGCTGACGGTGGAATCGGCACGGACCTATTCGAAGCGCATCTATGCCAAGACCGGCGCGCGCGGCCAGGCGGACCAGGTACGCTTCATCCACCGCAGCGTGCTGGCGATTGCGTGAATTTCTGACGATTATATACCTTGCAAACACACCCCTGATGCGCGATAAACTGCACACAAGGAGTTGTTTCGCTGTCTGCCCTTTCCCGCCCCGAGTTTCACAGTGAAGAAGCCGCTTTCGCCCACCTCGAAAAGATCGTGCGGGCAGGCGAGCCGGTGTGTCCGCACTGTGGATCGCTCGACCGTCTGACCAAGGTGAAAGCCAACGTCGAGAAGCGCATCCGTGTCGGCCTCTGGCGCTGTGGCGAGTGCAAGAAGCAGTTCCGCGCCACGGTCGGCACCGTGTTCGAGCATATCCGTCTGCCGCTCCATAAGGCGCTCCAGGCCGTCTATCTGATGACGTCGAGCAAGAAGGGCGTCTCGGCCCACCAGCTCCACCGCACGCTTGAGATCACCTACAAGTCGGCTTGGTTTCTCACCCACCGCATCCGCGAAGCCATGCGCTCTGGGAACCTTGGCCCGATGGGCGGCGACAATGGCATTGTCGAAGTCGACGAAACCTACATCGGCGTGAAGAAGGGCACAGTGAAGCGCTCTGCCTGCCATCACAAGATGGTCGTCCTATCGCTCGTTGACCGCGCGACGGGCGAAGCCCGTTCCTCGGTCATCACCTGCCCGACGCGCAGCGAGGTCGAGCCGATCCTGAATGCCAACCTTTCGCGCGAAACCCGCCCGGTGACCGACGAAGCCGCGCTCTACAAGGGTATCGTCGGCAAGTGCCTGACCTACGCAAGACCTGATCAGCAGCCCGAAGCCTGAGAGCGTCGATAAGCGCCGCAATCGGTCGCGCTGGCGATGCAAACCACATCGGAGGTCGAAGGGCCCGGCGAGTTAGGCCGGGCTTTCTTCACCACCTTCGTCGGGACGCTCGACAGGCCCCTTCCGCTTGATGATCAATTTGAGCGCCTTGATCTTCTCTTCGAGGTCTAGAATGCCGTCGAAATCCAGAATTCCTTCTATGTGGACTTCTCGACTGCCCCGAATGTCTAGGTAGACCTCATTTGGTACAAGATCACGGTGCGTCGATGCGCGTCCGGCCGCCGTTTTCAAGGACAATGACCCCATGGTCCATGTTCGCTAATACACGCGCATCCGCTTCGGGCAGCTCGAACACGTCTGCTCGCACTGGCGCTCCCGCCAGTCGGTAGCCCGGTGGAGTAGCCCGCTGCTGCGGTAGCGGGTCGGTATCAACGCCTTTCAGGGGATCGCTTCGGCGGTCCCTTTTTTGTGCTATGGCGCAGGCATGACCAACCCCAGGCAATCCCAACTCGACAAGTTCAAGGAACTCGCCCGCGAGCTAGAAGCGGACGAGGACGAAGCGCACTGGGATGAGAAGCTGGGCAAACTGGTGAAGGTCAAGCCGAAGCCGGAGAAGTCGGAGTGAGGCGACCCACGCTGAGCCGGCCCGTGGCATGGCTGGTCGGCACAGTAACATCGCTCGCGATTTGCTATCTGCCGGCTAGCCTGCTCTTGCTTAGTGTCGCCATGTGGGGTGGGTTTTCTCCGAGCGTAAGCCCGCTCTCGAAAGAGTTGGTCCTTGACGGGACGTTGGCTGTCATCGCGTGTGTCGTCTATCTGTTGGCTCGAACAATCAAGCGAGCACTGACGGGCGCGTAGCGCCGTGTTTGCAATCTATGCAATCGCCTGTTCGATGCAGGCCGCGGAAATATCCACTGCCGCCAGCGAGCCGACATGGCCGCCGATCAACCCGTGATAATTGCCGACACCGCAACCGACATCGAGCAGGTCGGGTCGATGCGCGGCACCGAAATGACCCTTGAGCAAGTCGAGCAGGTAGGCCGCCTTGACGCGCGTGAAATAGTCGACTTTCACGCCCAGGAAGGCGAGCGACTGGTTCACGGCATCGTTGTAGGAGCCGGCATAGGCATCGAACTGCGACGATTCGGATAATTGCTCGGTCAAGGATGATCTCCGTCCAGCCGACACTTACCAGTGGGGCGGCCCGAGGCAACAGAAGGCGCCCTGGCTTTTCGCCCGCCGGCGCAGTTCGTCGGGAAGCAGATGGCAGCCGACGATGGCGCCGCCGGAGCCGCGCGAGCGCAGATAGGCTATCGGATCGTCGATCGTCCCGCGCCATATCGACAGCACGCCCAACTGGTGCTGCGGCAGCCGGCTTTTCATGAAGGCGAAATAGGTAAGGTCATCGACCATCAGCGCTTTCGCCCTGGCCGGGTCGTCTATCCCGCATTTGCGGGCAGCGCCCAGGATGTCCGGCTTCAGCGAGGCATAGCCGAACGCTGGGAGCGAGGTCGGTTGCGCGCCCAGATACCCTTTCTGCGTACTGGCGCGGGCGATCGGCGGGCCATAGATCGCGGCCACGGCCAGAGGGCTGACGATCGCCAGAACACCGATGAGCAGGCTCGCCACCCTGACCCACTTGCCGATGCGGTTGCCATGGCGGATGCCCGAAAGGGCGAAAATCACGGCAAGCATGACCAGCGGCAGAGCCAGGCTTGCCTCGTAAACGTTCCTGATCGCCTGGGTTGCGCTCCATGCCAGCACCGTTGCCAGAATGATCACGGCGAGCACGGGTCTGGCATCGAGATGCCGTTCCGACCACCCCTCTCTGACCTTGATATAGATGCAGGCCACCGCGAGCATCACCATCTCCAGCCAGAGAAAGACCAGCACCACGGACCAGATCCGGGAATGGCCCTTGCTGATTTGCCCCGGTTCCAGCCAATTGGATAATGGATCGACGGCCGGAACGGGCAGGCGGAAATATTCGAGCGACGTTGCATTGCCCATGATCTTCGCCGCGGCAGAGGCCAATTCCGTCCAGTTGCGGCTTCCGGTCAGTGCCATGCCCATGTTGTTGCTGGCAAAAGCTGTGAACAGGACCGGGTCTCCCGGACACTGGAGCCGATGGACCCAGTAATTCGCGGCGGCCGCGGCCATGATGACGAACAGCGCGCCGATCACGATCCTGGGCAGGTTCGCATGTCGTCCGCGGCTGGCGAAGAACAGGCAGGCCAGAAAGATCGGCGTCAGGAAGATCGCTTTCAGATGATAGCTGAAGGCGAATACCGCAAGCAGCAGGATGGCAACCGAGCGCAGCCAGGCCGAGCGGGCGGAAGACGCGGCGGGCAGATGGCCGCCGCTCGTCCAGGCGACTACGAGAGCAGCCGTCGTTGCCAGAAGGATGGGTTGTTCGGGGCGGCTCCACACAAGCAGCAGGGGCATCGTGCCGAGGCACATCAGGCCGACACCGATGATGGAAAGTTGCAGACGGTCGGACGGGCTGGTCGTAATCCGGCGGATCAGCACGAGCAGCAGGACAAGCCAGAGCAAGGCGTAGAACACGCCCGACAACCGGATGTAGAACGGGTCCGCAAAGCTGGTGTTGAAGAACGCCGAATAGTATCGCACCGGCATCATGAAGAACGGCGGCCTGGCGATCGTATTCGGCCCGCATATGTCATTGAACAGTTTGTCGACGCCGTCCAGACCGGCGCGCTCCTGAAAGCGCCAGCCGACCTCGTCGGTGTAGATCGGCAGAAACATCCCCGCGAGGATCGCGACGACAAGGACACCGACTACCGTGTTGCGCAATCGTCCCAGCACTTTGGCTTCCACACCCCGATTTCCCTGCGCCACAGTTCGTCCCCATGTCACCGCCTGCCGGAAAATGCCAGAACATGCTTGATCTGCTGCCGGCTCTGGCGGGGGAAACCACACGCCCTTGCCCTTCCGCCCCGCAGGCGATAGGCGCCGGCCCGAACACGCGCCGTCATGGAGAGCAAAGCATGTCCGAACTCGAAGCCGCGATCGAAGCCGCCTGGGAAGCGCGCGACACCGTCACTCCCGACAGCGGCGACGTGCGGCTGATCGTCGACCGGGCGCTGGACCTGCTCGATACCGGCGCGGGCCGGGTCGCCGAGCCGGACGGCCGGGGCGGCTGGAAAGTCAACCAGTGGCTGAAGAAGGCGGTGCTGTTGTCCTTCCGCCTCAACGACAACGGGCCGATCCCCTATGGCGCCGCCGGTGTCGATGCTTTCGACAAGGTGCCGCTGAAATTCGCAGGCTGGGGCGAGAGCCGCTTCAGGGAAGCGGGCTTCCGCGTCGTTCCCGGCGCAGTGGCGCGGCGCGGTGCCTATATCGCCAAAGGCGTGGTGCTGATGCCGAGCTTCGTCAATATCGGCGCCTGGATCGGCGAAGGCACCATGATCGATACCTGGGCCACTGTCGGCAGTTGCGCGCAGATCGGCAAGGGCGTGCATATCTCGGGCGGCGCCGGCATCGGCGGCGTGCTTGAGCCGCTTCAGGCGAACCCGGTGGTCATCGAGGACAACTGTTTCATCGGTGCCCGCTCGGAAGTGGCTGAAGGCGTGATCGTGGGCGAAGGCGCGGTGCTGTCGATGGGCGTGTTCATCGGCGCCTCGACCAAGATCGTCGACCGCGCCACGGGCGAGGTCCATATCGGCAAGGTGCCGCCCTATGCGGTGGTCGTACCCGGCTCGCTGCCCGGCAAGCCGCTGCCCGACGGCACGCCCGGCCCTTCGCTCTACTGCGCCGTGATCGTCAAGACCGTCGATGCACAGACCCGCTCCAAGACCGGGATCAACGAGTTGCTGCGCGACTGAAACGGGATTCTGAAGCGCGAGAGCCTGCCCGGCCGCAGGCGATCGCGGTCAGCGGCCGTTCGCCTGCGGCGGGGCAGGGCCGGTCTGACGGCGGCCCGCTCAGTTGTGCTTCCCGTGGTCCATGCCCGGCATGCCGCCGGCGGCGGATTCGATCTTCAGCGGGGTGGAAGCCTTGTCGCCGCCGGCGAAAACCAGTGTCATCTCGGTGGCGGTGCCGGAGGTGAGGCTGCTGTCGAGGTCGAACAGCATCACATGCCTGCCGCCTCTCTCGAACTTCACCGTCTCGCCGGCGCCGATGCGGACTTCTTTCAGCGGCTCCATCGATCCGCCCCTGCTTTCGTGCATCTCGGCCTTGGCCGCTCCGTCGACGTGGACCGCCGCGAGCGTGGCCGGCGCGCTGCCGCCGTTGGTCACCGTGAAATAGGCGGCCCCGGGATTGCCCTTGACCGCGGGCAGCATCAGCACGCCGCCGCTGACTTCTATGCCGGGTTTGGCGTCGGGACCGTTTCCGCGCTCCGGTGTCTTGTCCTGCTGGCAGGCAGCCAGCGCCAGCGCCACGCAGGCCAGAGCGATGCGGGGCTTGAAACAGAAGGGATTCACGCGCGTTTCCTTCGCTTTTGCCGGGCAGGGCGGATCGCTTACGCTAATGCCGCCGCAGTCTTGTGCCAAGAAAAACCGCTCCTATATCGCGCTGCGACGATGGACGTCATCGAGCCGCCGAGCCGCCTTGCCGCTTCATGGGAGGCGAACCGCGCGGCGTCATTTCGGACGCGAGGAATGGGGAATAATGGCTAAAGTAATCGGCATCGACCTGGGCACCACCAATAGCTGCGTCGCCGTGATGGACGGCGGCAAGCCGAAGGTTATCGAAAATTCGGAAGGCGCGCGCACGACGCCGTCGATCGTCGCCTTCACCAGGGACGGCGAGCGCCTGATCGGCCAGCCGGCCAAGCGCCAGGCGGTCACGAACCCGGACAACACGATTTTTGCGGTGAAGCGTCTGATCGGCCGCCGCTTCGACGATCCCATGACCAAGAAGGACATGGAACTCGTCCCTTATGCCATCGCCAAGGGCAAGAACGGCGATGCGTGGGTCGCCGCCGGCGGCGAGGACTACAGCCCGTCGCAGATTTCGGCCTTCACCTTGCAGAAGATGAAGGAAACCGCGGAAAGCTACCTGGGCGAAACCGTCACCCAGGCGGTGATCACCGTGCCGGCCTACTTCAACGACGCCCAGCGCCAGGCGACCAAGGACGCCGGCCAGATCGCCGGGCTCGAAGTGCTGCGCATCATCAACGAGCCGACTGCGGCCGCGCTCGCCTATGGCCTCGAGAAGAACGACGGCAAGACGATCGTGGTCTATGACCTCGGCGGCGGGACATTCGACATCTCGATCCTCGAGATCGGCGATGGCGTGTTCGAGGTGAAGTCGACCAACGGCGACACTTTCCTGGGCGGCGAGGACTTCGATTCCAAGCTGGTTGAATGGCTGGCCGACAAGTTCAAGGCCAAGGAGAACATGGACCTGCGCAGCGACAAGCTCGCGCTTCAGCGTCTCAAGGAAGCCGCCGAGAAGGCCAAGATCGAGCTGTCGTCGACCGCGACGACCGAGATCAACCTGCCTTTCATCACGGCGCGCATGGAAGGCGGCAGCACTACCCCGCTGCACCTCGTCGAGACGGTGACCCGCGCCGATCTTGAAAAGATGGTGGCCGACCTGATCCAGCGCACGCTCGAGCCGTGCCGCAAGGCGCTGGCCGATGCCGGCATCAAGGCTTCGGACATCGACGATGTCGTGCTTGTCGGCGGCATGACCCGCATGCCCAGAGTCCGCGACGTGGTGAAGGAATTCTTCGGCAAGGAGCCACATACCGGCGTGAACCCGGACGAAGTCGTCGCCATGGGCGCAGCCATCCAGGCCGGCGTGTTGCAGGGTGACGTGAAGGACGTGCTGCTGCTCGACGTGACCCCGCTGTCGCTGGGCATCGAGACGCTGGGCGGCGTGTTCACCCGCATGATCGATCGCAACACGACGATCCCGACCAAGAAGGGCCAGGTCTATTCGACTGCCGAGGACAACCAGCAGGCGGTGACGATCCGGGTCTTCCAGGGCGAGCGCGAGATGGCCGCGGACAACAAGCTGCTCGGCCAGTTCGACCTCGTCGGCATCCCGCCGGCACGGCGCGGCGTGCCGCAGATCGAAGTGACTTTCGACATCGACGCCAACGGCATCGTCAACGTCAGCGCGAAGGACAAGGGCACCGGCAAGGAGCAGCAGATCCGCATCCAGGCTTCGGGCGGCCTTTCGGATTCCGACATCGACCAGATGGTCAAGGATGCAGAGCGCTTTGCCGACGATGACAAGAAGCGGCGCGAAGTGGCCGAGGCGCGCAATAACGCCGACAGCCTGGTTCACGCCACCGAGCGGCAGCTTGAGGAAAACGGCGACAAGATCGACGCTTCGCTCAAGGGCGAGATCGAGGCCGCGATCGCCGCGACCAGGGCGGCGATCGAGGGCGGCGATGCCGCCGAGATGACCGCCAAGACCCAGGCGCTCACCGAAGTCGCGATGAAGATGGGGCAGGCCCTCTACGAGAAGGAGCAGGCCGCAGCCGCTTCGCCCGGCGCGGAGCAGGCGCCATCGGGCGATGACGATGTCGTGGACGCCGAATTCTCGGAAGTCGATGAGAACAAGGGCTGAATTGACGGACTGCACTCATTTCATCATTCCCGCCCTGCGCTTCGCCGGCAAGCCGGCCGGTTGCAGGGCGGGGGTGACGGGGAGAGGGTAGCGGGGAATTTCCAGATGTCAGGCGTCGAAGCCGATTTTTATGAATTGCTGGAAGTCGAGCGGACTGCCGACGACGCGGCGATCAAGTCTGCCTATCGCCGGATGGCGATTCGCTATCACCCGGACAAGAATCCGGGTTGCCAGGATTCCGAAACGCGCTTCAAGGCGATCAACCAGGCCTATGACTGCCTGAAGGATCCGCAAAAGCGCGCCGCCTACGATCGCTTCGGTCACGAGGCGTTCCAGAATGGCGGCGCGGGGCCGGGCGGCGGTGCGGGCTTCGGCGATTTCGGTGACATCTTCGAATCGATTTTCGGCAGCGCTTTCGGCGGCGGCGGGCGCCAGCAGGCGCGACGCGGCGCCGATTTGCGCTACGACATGGAGATCAATCTCGACGAGGCCTATCACGGCAAGACCGCCGGGATCGAGATCGAGGTTTCGCAGAGTTGCGAACCCTGCGGCGGCCTGGGTGCCGAGCCGGGCACCGGCACGCGCCGCTGCACGTCGTGCGGCGGCCACGGCAAAGTCCGTTCGCAGCAGGGCTTCTTCATGGTCGAGCGCACTTGCCCGACCTGCCGCGGCCGCGGCGAGGTGATCGAAAAGCCATGCCGCGCCTGCCGCGGCGAAGGCCGCATCGATCGGCCCCAGACGCTTGAGGTCAACGTGCCGCCGGGCGTCGATTCGGGCACGCGCATCCGCCTTTCGGGCAAGGGCGAGGCCGGGCCGTTCGGATCGCCGCCGGGCGACCTCTACATCTTCATCCACGTCCGCCGCCACGCGGTGTTCGAGCGCGAAGGGACGACGCTGATCACCCGCGTGCCGATCAGTTTCACCACTGCTGCGCTCGGCGGCTGCATAGAGATTCCCGGCCTCGACGGCCAGCGGCACAAGATCGACATTCCGGCGGGCATCCAGTCCGGCAAGCAACTCAGGAAGCGCGGCGCCGGCATGCCGGTGTTGCAGGGCCGCGGGCAGGGCGATCTGGTGGTGGAGATCTCGGTCGAGACGCCGAGCAAGCTCTCGGCACGGCAGAAAGAACTGTTGCGTGAGCTGCAATCGACCGAAACCGGCGAGGAATGCCCGCAATCAAAGGGCTTTTTCGAGCGGTTGAAAGACATGTGGAGCGACCTCACCGACTGAAGCGAAAGCCACTCTTGTCGCATCACAAAGTTTCGTGAGAGGGGATTTGCGCAGTGTCGGGGGAGCGGCTGTTGGTCGAGTGACCGCGAAGGCGGCGCCG
>JAITWR010000013.1 GCA_031285165.1 Novosphingobium sp. | reverse complement strand
CCCGAAAGCGTAACCTCGGGCTCCCACGCCTCCGCCGTCGGCGTGCGCGATACCTTCACGGTCAGCAGCGGCAGCAGCGCCACGGCGCAGAACCTGGGCAGCAGCTCGCGCATCGTGGGCAATCTGGTGGCGATCAACGCCGACATCGTGGACATCAACGGCACGATGAAGGTCGGCGCGCCGACCGACTACGATGTGACGATCAACAACACCGCGATCTTCACGCAGACGCAGTGGGGGCAGGCGACGGACGCCGCCGCGGGCGATGTGCTGTCGAGTGGGAGCCTGAACTTGTACAAGCTTGTCGCCGGCGGCAGAGGATCCTACCGGTCGTTCCTTGGAACCGGCTGGACTTTCCAGGGCGGCGACACGTTCACGAAGACGCTCAATGGCGTGATCTACACCTACGACGCCAACACCAACCTCTTCACGCAGCAGACGGTGACCACGACCGTGGTGAACTACATGGACTGCCTGGCCAGCGACGCCTGCCGGCCCCAGTTGGGCCTGAAGCAGACGGCCGATGGCCTGTACATCCTGCGCGACACGAACAAGGGCATCAACACGGCGTCGGTGTCCGGCAATGTCAACGTCTATTACGATGCGGCTCTCAACGAACTGGTGCTTGGCGGCATCGCCAGCGGCGGCGGCGCGTCGGTGGCGATCACCGGCCAGATCATCAACACCGTGAAGGGTGGCGGCAATATCCAGGTCAGCAGCGGCGATGCCTGGGTCACGGTCACCAACCAGACCGGCCTCACGCTCAACACGCAGAACATCGATACCACTTCCAGCAGCGCCAAAAGCGTGGTCATGCTTGGCGACACGCTCAGGAAGGAAACCAACTGGTACGTGTACGACCCGGCCTCGGGGCTGATCCAGTACACCGCCAAGGGCACCGGCTACAAGGCCAGCGCCTACACCGGAACTGTCTCGGCGGTGAAGGGCAATACCGCCACCTATACCCCGAAGGAAGGCGTGCGCTACCAGTGGAGCTACACCGCCACGATGGCGCGCGATACCTCCGGAACGTGGGAGTTCAACAAGCTCGACTCGAATACGGCGGCGTCGAGCACGATCGCCAACCAGTACTGGGCCTTCAACGGCGCTTTGCTGATTACCGACACGAGCCTGAAAGACGTGGCGTTCACCGAGAGCATCACCGGCAGTTTCAGCGACTGGAGGAAGTACGCCCAGGTCATCTACAGCGCGCTGGGCAAAAAGGACGAGATAGACCTCATCTGGGACTGGTACATCCCCACCACCGCGAGCATCACCGCCACGGCCAGCGTCAAGGCCGACAACCCGATCACCATCAGCTTTTCGGGCGGGCACGACAAAGGCAATGTCGCTGTCACTTCGGCCGGCTCGGTGGTGGTGCAGGGCAATATCTACAACCCCACGGGCGCAACCAGCATCACGACCACCGGCGCCGACAGCCATATCGGCGCGGGTGAGAAGGGCATCATCAACACGCAGTCGCTTGCGCTGAACACGCAGAACGGCATCGGCAGCGTCGAGACGCCGCTGGTGGTGAACCTGCTGAACCGCAACGGCGAGGTCGATACCGGCATGAACACCGTGAGCGCGGTGACGAAGACCGGCGATATCGCGCTGCGCATCCTGGGCAGCAACGACGCGCTGCTCCGGAAGGTCTGGACCGACAGCAAGAGCGACGTGTGGATCGCCGCCGACGACAGCCTGCGCAACGCCGCGCCCGCCGGGGAGATCGCCATCAGGGGGCGCAACATCACGCTGTCCAGCGTCAACGGCGGGATGGGGCTGGACGGCAAGCCGCTGCTGATCGACGCGCTGGAAACCATCAACGGCCAGGGTGTCACCTCGGGCGGCGTGGTCAATGCCAATGCGGCGGCCTCGATCTGGCTGGAAGAAGCCAATGGCGACATGGCGGTGGGCAATATCACCTCGACCACCGGCGACGTGTGGCTCAGGGCGCTTGCCGGCAGCATTGTCAACGGCGACGGCCGCGACCTTTCGGACCGCACCGAACAGCTTGCGGCGCTGTGGGACAAGCTCGACCTGATCGACAGGCGCGATGACAAGAGCGATATCACCACTTCGGCCGCCTATGCCAAGGTGATCCTGCCCTATCAGAACAGCATCAACGCCCAGTACCAGGGTTATGCCACGCTGAAGGCGCTGGGTGCGGTGTCGGAGGACGGCAGGACTTTCACCCTGTCGCCCGATGCCGATACGGCGGCGCTGCAAGCGCAGGCCGATGCCTGGAACGCGGCCAACGGCAGCGCCCTGACGCTGGCCGACTATGCGCAGTACCGCTTCGACAGCCTCAGGACCGCGCTCGACGGCGCGCTGGCGGACACGCGCCCGGACTGGCAGAGCGATTTCGACGCGGACTATGTCTATGCGGTCAGCGACGCGCAGATCGCGGCCATGACCGCGGGCCAGTACTGGACGACGGACGCGCTGGCCTACGCCATCAACGTGGCGGCGCTGCAACCCGTAAGCACTGTCGTAACCGACCTGCCCTATGTGAACGTGCAGGGCGCCAATGTGACGCTGATTTCGAACAAGGGCAGCATCGGCGCGATCGGGCAGGACGTGGACTTCGCCTTCGGTGACAGCGGCGTGCTGTCGAACCTGACCACCGAGCAGAAAGCGGCGCTCGCCACGGCCAATTCGGCGGGCGACGTGATCAACCAGCAATACACGCGCATCAGCGGCCTCGATGCCGCCAACTGCACCGTGGCCGATGCCGACTGCCGGCTCGTGTCGTTCAGCATCCGCCAGAACAACCCGCTCTATGCGAGCGTGAGCGGCGTGCTCGACGGGAACGGCAAGGTGAGCGGCGGCCTGACGGCGCGGGCGACGGCGACGGAGGGCGACGTGTTCGTGCAGGCGCAGGGCATGCTGCCCATCGTCGAGATCACCGCCGGGCGCAACGCGGTGGTGATGAGCGAGGCCGGCATGATCAACACCTCGCCCAACGCGGTGGCGATCACCACCGGCGGCAATCTCGACCTGCAAAACGGCAGCGGCGACATCGGCAGCAACCTGAAGGAAATGACTCTCAAGGTCGGCAACCTGCTGCAATCGGCGCGCAGCGGCGGCAACCTGTTCCTGGCAGTGCCGCAGGGTGATCTGCATTTCCTGAACATCGTGGCGGGCAATCTGGTGTGGCTCCGCACCACGGACGGCGACCTCTACGGCGACAACATGCTCGGCGGCGAACCCTTCGCCTCGCTGGCGGGGCAAGCGCTGTCGCTGCACGTCAGCGGCTCGGTACACGGCGCAAGCGCAGACGCGGCGCTGCTGACGATCCTCGGCGACGACCGCAACGCGGGCATTCTGAGCGGCAGCACCAACGGCGACCTGCTGCTGTCGAACAGCCACGATCTCGATATCGGGCGTGCGGCGGACGCGGGCATCTATCCCGATGGCGAAGACCTGACGGTCGGCGGTGAACTGCTTATCGACAATGCGGGCCATGCGGTGAACTTCATCGAGGGCCGCGGGACGAAAGTGGGCGGCAACATGATGCTGACCGCCGCGGCGATCGGCGTGGGGACCGGCAGCGACATCGATGTGACCGGCTCGGCGCAATGGACGGCGCAAGGCGCGATTTCCGGCGACGGCGAATTGCACGCGAAGAACACCGCCACGCTGGCCGCGGGCGGCGACATCGGCGCGCTGGACAAGCGCCTGCGGGTGGACGCGGCGGCCATCGACGCGACCAGCACGAATGGCGCGATCGCCCTCGCCCTGACCCGCAGCGCTACTCGCATCGATGCAAGCGCCGCAGGGGATATCGACCTCACGGCGGTCGGCGGCTTCGCGTTCGGCGGGCTGGCATCGGCCGGCGGCAACGTGCGGGCCGATGCCGCCGGCGGCATCGCCGGCGATACTGTCACGGCGGCGCAGGATGTCACGCTGACTGCGGACGACGACATGCAGTTGGGTCAGGTCGCGGCGAGCCGGTTGAACGCGACTGCCGGCGGGGGGCTGTCGATCGATACGGCCCGGATTGCCGGCGATGGCGATCTGCGCTCGGGCGGCGACATGCGGCTTGGCGACTACCGGGGCCGCGGCGATCTGTCGGCCCTTGCCGGGGGCGGGCTGACGGGCCGGACCGTGGAGGTTGCCGGCGCGGCGTCCCTGACGGGCGCTGCACTGGTGCTGGGCGATGTGCGCTCGGGCGGCGACCTTATGCTGGCGGCGAAGACGGGTGGCATCGGCTATGCCTCGCTGGCATCGACCGGCGGCGATGTGCGGGCCGATGCGGCCGGCAGCATCACTGGCCGGAGCATCACGGCGGCGCGGGACGTATCGCTGATATCGGGCGGCGATATTGCCGGCGATACCATTGCGGCGGGCTGTGCCGTGACGCTCGGCGCGGCGGGCACGGTGAGCCTGGGCACGCTCGATGCGGGCTGCACGGCCGCTGTCCGCTCGCGCGGCGACACGCTGCTGGGAGAGGTTGTCGCGAGCCGGCTGCAAGCGACTGCCGGCGGGGCGCTGTCGATCGATACGGCCCGGATTGCCGGCGACGGCGATCTGCGCTCGGGCGGCGACATGCGGCTGGGCGACTACCGGGGCCGCGGTGATCTGTCGGCCCTTGCCGGAGGCAGGCTGACGGGCCGGACCGTGGCGGTTGCCGGCGCGGCGTCCCTGACTGGCGCTGCGCTGGCGCTGGGCGATGTGCGCTCGGGCGGCGACCTTATGCTGGCGGCGAAGACGGGCGGCATCGGCTATGCCTCGCTGGCATCGACCGGCGGCGATGTGCGGGCCGATGCGGCCGGCAGCATCACCGGCCGGAGCATTACGGCGGCGCGGGACGTGTCGCTGGTATCGGGCGGCGATATTGCCGGCGATACCATGGAGGCGGGTCGCGATGCCACGCTCGAGGCGGGAGGCAGCATCGATATCGCGACTCTGACCGGGGGACGTGATGCCACTCTCCTGGCGGGAAATCGTGTCGGCCTCGGCTCACTGACCGTCGGCGGCCTGTTCACATTGCTGGGCGCGAGAGATTTCGCTGCCGGAAGCATCACGGCCGATGCGCTGGACATGAGCGCGTCCGGTTCCATCGCGCTGGGCGATGCCGTGATCGGCCGGGCGATCTCTGTGCGTACCGGGACGCTCACGGGGCGCATCCGTGCCACGGGGGCGCAGCCTTTCAGGCTGGATGTCAGGGGTTACGCGGATATCTATGCCGATAGCGTGACACTTGATGTCGATGCCCCGGCCGGTCTGCAATTCCAGCGCCTCTGGACGGACTATGGGAACATCGTCACGACCACGGGGCAGGTCGCGATCCTCGATGGCCGGGTGCGCACCTCGCTCAGTCTCACGACGCCTTTCGGACAGACGCTGATGAACAATGTCGACGCGCGCGGTGTCGCCGGCAGTGCGGTGTAGCTCTATTCGAAGGACGAGCCGTTCGTGTTGTACCAGGCGGACACGGCGTTCACGACCAGCGCGCTGGTTACGCGCTTCGATGCAAGGCACCGCAGCTTCGCCGTCCAACTGGACGGCTACGGCCCCTACAGCCCTATGGCGCTGTTCAACAGCAGCGCCCAGCGTGAGATCGAGAGCTGGGACAGCCTGCGGGCATCCCGCACCACAAGGGTCAGGTTCGACGCCATGCCGCAGCCCGCGATGCCGGTGGTTCGCGACGAGAACGATGCCTCCGGCGAGGGCGGGATCGTCAACGTCGAGCTTTGAAACAGCAATTCCAGAACAGGATATCCAGTGAGTATGGATGACGACGCTTCGACGCGGCCGCTGGCCATGAAAATGGCCCGGCTGGCTATGGCCGGCCTGGGGAGCGCCGCGCTGTTCAGCGCAGGTGCGATGGCCAATGCCCAGACGGTTCCCGACGGTCGCCCGGGGATCAATACGCTGCCCGATGCCGGGGCGCTGGAACGCGCCCAGCAGCAGCGGAGGGACGAACTGGATAACCGCCCGCCGCTCCCGCAAGAGCGCGAGCCCGTGATCCGTGATGAACGGCCGGAACCGGAATTGACCGATTCCGCTTCCACCGCCCGTTTCCGCTTGAAAAGCGTGGTCTTCACACCGAGCCGGTATCTCGGCGAGGAGGAACTCCAGGCCATCGCCGGCAGGCACGTCGGCGAAGAGGTGGCCTATGGCGACTTGCAGGGCATCATCGGCGAGATCAACGCGCTCTATCGCCAGCACCGCATCCTCACCGCGCGTGCCATCCTGCCGCCCCAGCGCGTTGCGGACGGCGTGGTCCGTATCGAACTGGTGGAAGGCAGGCTCGGGGAGGTTTCGATCGATGGTGCGCGAACCACCCGCAAGTCCTGGATCACAGGCTGGACGGGCCTGACGGTGGGCGGGCCGCTGGACACCCATCGGCTTGAACGGCGCCTTGAACTGTACAACCACGTCAACGACAGCCAGATCGGCGCGAAGCTGCATCCGGGCAGCGCTTTCGGTGAAACCGACCTGCAATTGCAGGTGCAGGAACCGCCGCGTTTTCAGTTGCGCGTCTTCGCCGACAATGAAGGGGCCGAAAGCATCGGCGGCAAGGAAGTCGGGCTGGACGCCGCGATCAACAGCCCCCTGGGCAGGGGCGATCGGCTGGGCCTGTACTATGTCCACGCCGCGGGCGCCGATTTCGGCATGGTCAACTATGCCGTGCCGCTCAACCATCGGGGCAGCCGCCTGGGGCTGTCGTTCAGCGACATCTACAGCCATGTCGTTTCCGGCCCCTACAAGGATTTCGGAGTGCGCGGCCATTCGCAGAGCGGACAGCTGCAATTCAGTCAGCCGATCGCGCATTTCGGCCGCTGGTGGCTCGATGGCGCCCTGGCAGGCGGCATTTCCCGTTCGAGCAACGAAATTCTCGATGCGGATCTCGGCAATGACACTGTGCGTTTCGTCAGCGGCTCCCTGACCGCTATCGGGCAATATGATACGAGCACTTTCACCGTCAGCCTGACCAACAGGTACAACTGGATCGGCTCCGATACCGAGCCCGACCGCGGCGCCGACCTCTGGCAATTCTCAGGCACCTGGGTCCAGAAGATCACCGGCTCGCAATACACCGTCGTCCGGCTGGGCGGGCAATATTCCGGCACTCACCTGCTGACCTCGAACCTTGCCATGCAGATGGGCGGCAACAGCACCGTGCGGGGATACCCGCTCGGCGCCATCGCCGGCGATGACGGCTATTACGCCAACCTCGAATATCATCGCCGCCTGTCGAAAGGGGTGGCGGGCATGGTGTTCGCCGACTTCGGCGGCGTGCATACGAGCGGCACGCCCGATCAGCATATCTCCTCGGTAGGCGTGGGCCTGGACATGACGCTGTTCAAGAATCTGGCCATCAACGTCACCGCGGCCCGTGCGTCGAACCGGATCATTCCCGATCAGGACCGCTTCCGGGTAACCGCGCGCATTTCATGGAAAATGTTCTGATCGCGCAATCGGGAGGGAGGCGGGTGAAGGGCGCGGGCCGGGGGGCTGCCCTGGGCCGTCGCCTTTCCCGATGGCGTGCATCGGGTCGACATTCGGCCGCTCCGGGCCGGACCGGAACGGCGATCACACCAGCCCGGCGTGTTCCAGTGCCTTGTCCACGGCTTCGCGCGCGGCGGGGTTGCAGGGGACCAGCGGCAGGCGCAGTTCGTCCGCGATCCAGTCGTGGACTCGCGACAGCGCGTACTTGCACGGCCCCGGCGAGGCGTCCTTGAACATCGCGTAATGCAGCGGGTAGAGCCGGTCGTTCAGCTTGCGCGCTTTTTCAAGGTCGTTGTCCCGGCATGCCTGCTGGAACTCGGCGCAGAGCTTCGGCGCGACATTGGCCGTCACCGAAATGCAGCCGACTCCGCCCGCGGCGTTGAACGGCAGCGCCAGCTCGTCGTCGCCCGAAAGCTGGGCGAAATCGCCCGCGATGCCCATGCGGTGATCGGTGACGCGCGACAGGTCGCCGCTGGCATCCTTGATGCCGACGAAGCGGCCCGGATGGCGGCGGGTCAGTTCGCAGACGGTTTCGGGCATGAGATCGGTCACGGTCCGCGCGGGCACGTTGTACAGCACGATCGGCAGGTCGCTGTGCTCTGCGAGATAGCCGAAATGCGCGAGCAGACCTTCCTGGCCCGGCCGGTTGTAATACGGCGCCACGACCAGCGCCGCCTGGACACCGCAAGCCTGCGAGAAATTCATGTGCATCAGCGCGTTCATCGTGTCGTTGCTGCCGCAGCCGGCAATCACCGGCACGCGACCCGCGGCCTGTTCGACACAGATGGCGATGACCCGGTGGTGTTCGTCGTTGGACAGAGTCGAATTCTCGCCGGTGGTGCCGCAAGGCACCAGCGCCGAGGAACCGTTCTCGATCTGCCAGTCGATCAGCCGCCGAAAGGCGCTCTCGTCGACCGCCCCGTCGCGAAACGGGGTGACAAGTGCGGGAATCGAACCGGAAAACATGGACTTTGCCCTTAATTCTGCCCCATGATCGGCATTCCGGCCGGCGGGGCGGTCATTCGTTCATCTCCTGATAAGGAGCCTTTGCCCTCTATGTCCAGCATGCGTGCGTTTTCGCTTGTGCTGCTGCTTTCCATGGCGGCGATGTCCGTGCCCGCCCACTGCCAGGACGGCGGTGAATGGGACCGTGCCCGATCCCAGCTCATCGCCAGCCAGCGCGGCAGCATGGCGCTGTCGATCGACCGCTGGCGGGCACTCTCGGCCAGTTCGGGAAGCTATCCCTTCTCCAGCTATGCCGGCTTCCTGCTTGCCTCCCCGGGATTTCCCGAGGAGGAAAAGCTGCGGACCTATGCCGAGAAGGCGCTGGACCGCGAATCCCCCGACTCCGGCAGCGTGGTCGCTTTCTTCAGCCGGTTCCCGCCGCTGACCAATCCCGCGCGCGCGCGCTATGCGCTGGCGCTGTCCGCGCTGGGCCGGCCGGAAGCGCGCAGCGCCGGCATCGCCGCCTGGCGCGGCGGCGCGATGAGCGACGGGTCCGAAGCGGCCCTGCTCTCGCTGTACCGCACGAGCCTGACGCCCGACGACCACGACGAGCGGATGAACGCGCTGCTCTGGGCCGGCGCGACCGTTCAGGCCGCGCGGCAGATCGCCTATGTTTCGCCAGCCAGGCAGGCCAATTTCATGGCGCGGCTGGCCATGCAGCAGGGCTCGGCTCCCGGCAGTGCCGGCCTGCCGGTGTCCGGCGATGCGCTGCGCGATCCCGGCTACATCTATTCCAGCATCCGCCGGGCGCGCGCTTCGGGTAATCTCTACGGCGCCATCCAGTTGCTCACGACACGGCCGCCGGCGCAGACGCCGCCGCTGGATGCGGAGAAATGGGTCGGCGAGCTGCTTTACAACGCCCGCGCCGCCGATGCGGCCAGCGCCGTCAGGATCGCCGCCTCGATCGACGATGCTTTCCCGCCGGGCACCGATGTCAGCCGCCTGAAATACAAGGTGCGCGACGATTACACGTCGCTGATGTGGCTGGGCGGCACCAAAGCGCTGTGGTCGCTGGGCAACCCGCGGCAGGCGGCGCCGCTGTTCTATCGCTACGGCGCCGCGGCGCAGACCCCGCAGACACGCGCCAAGGGCTTCTACTGGGCGGGGCGCGCGCTGGCCAGGGCCGGCGACACCGCTGGCGCCGACCGCTATTTCGCGATGGCCGCGGCCTATCCCACCGCTTTCTACGGCATGCTCTCGCTCGAACGGCTCGGTCGGCCGATCCCGCCGCTGACCGACGCGCCGCGCACGGTCCCCACGGCGGCCGAGCGTGCCGCATTCAACGCCAGGCCCATCACCGCCGCCGTGCGTGAAGTCGCGCGTGATGCCGACTGGCAGACCACCGTGCGCTTCTTCCGCGAGATCAGCGACCAGGCCGTCAGCGAAAGCGACCATGTTCTCGTCGCCGAGCTGGCCGCCAGCATCGGCCGCCGCGACCTGGGCGTGATTCTCGGCCAGGCGGCCCATGCGCAAGGCATGGCCAATTTCCAGAAGACGGGCTTCCCGCTGATTCCCACCCCTGCCGGCGCCGACTGGACGATGGTTCATGCGATCAGCCGGCAGGAAAGCCAGTTCGCGCAGAACGCGGTCAGCCATGCCGGCGCACGCGGGCTGATGCAGCTTATGCCCGGCACCGCGCGCGAGCAGGCGGGCAAGATCGGCCTGTCCTACAACCCCGCGGCGCTGATGTCGGACGCCCGCTACAACCTGCAACTTGGCGATGCCTATTACGCGCGGATGATGGACTATTTCGGCGGCAGCTACCCGCTGGCGGTCGGCGCCTACAACGCCGGGCCGGGCAATGTGAACAAATGGCTGCGCGCCAATGGCGATCCCCGCTACGGATCGGCCGACTGGATCGAATGGATCGAGAAGATCCCGCTCAGTGAGACACGCAACTATATCCAGCGCGTGCTGGAAAACGCGGTCGTTTACGAATCGCTGAATCCCGCGCGGGCGCGCTACGGCGGGGCGAACCCGCTCAGTCGCTTCCTCGGCAAGCGCACGCCGGGATAGAGCCTGCTTCCCTCCCCGCATGCGGGGAGTTTGCGGCATGGCCGTTTCGTGCCATGGGGCGGGGGTGAATCCCGGCGGCCCGCCCATTACCCCCACCGGCCTTGCCGCGCTGCGGGCGCGTTACGACCATCTGCTCGGTGTCGAGCGGCCCGCGATCGTCGAAGTGGTGAGCTGGGCTGCGGGCAACGGCGACCGTTCCGAGAACGGCGACTATCTCTATGGCCGCAAGCGCATGCGCGAGATCGACCGCGAGCTTGCCCATCTGGCGCGGCGGATGAAAGTGCTGCGGGTGGTCGATCCGTCCGCCCAGGCGGACAAGGGCCGGGCCTGGTTCGGCGCGACGGTGACGATCGCCGATGAGGACGACAACCGGCGCAGGCTCACTCTGGTCGGCGACGACGAGCAGGACGCCGGCGCAGGCCGCATCGGCTGGAGCGCGCCGCTCGCCCGCGCGCTGCGCGGCGCCGCTGTCGGCGACCTGCGGCGCGTGCGCCTGCCGGGCGGCGAGAAGGAATGGGAAGTGGTGGAGATCAGTTACTCCTGACCGGCACGGACAGCGCCGGCTCGTCGGCCGGCCGCGCCAGCAGCACGCCGAGAAACGTCAGCAGCCCCGCCGCGACCAGCAGCAGCCCGACATGGTCGGCATAGCCCGCGACGCTCATCGCCTGGGCGCCGATCGGAGTCAGCGCGCCGCCGATGACACCGCCGATGCTGAAAGCGAAAGACACGCCGCTGTAGCGCAGGCGCACCGGGAACAGCGGCGAGAGCCAGGCGCCGAGCGGGCAATTGGCAAAGCCCAGCGCCAGCATGGTCACGCACAGCGTCGCCCCGGCGAGCGGCAGCGATCCCGCATTGAGCCCCGGTCCGAAGAAAAGGCCCGCGATGGCGACTCCCAGCGAGGCGAAAGCCAGCAGTCGTCCCGGCGAAATGCGATCGCCGATCACGCCGGCGATCAGCAGCCCGGCGGCATAGAACAGCGCCGCAAGCATCTGCACCGCAAGGAAAGCATCGCGCGGATAGCCCGCCGGCCCGGTGCCTTGCGCCAGCGCGTAGGTCGTGACGAGGTAGAAGGTCGCGAAAGTGGCGATGACCCCGGCAGCCCCCGCCAGCACCGCGCCCCAATGTTCGGCGAACACCTTGACCAGCGGCACCCGCTCGGGCTCGGCATGGGCGAGCGCTGCGCGGAAAGCCGCAGTCTCGCCGATCCGCAGCCGTACCCACAGGCCGATCAGCACCAGCGCCGCGCTGGCGATGAAGGGAATGCGCCAGCCCCAACTGACGAAAGCGGCATTGTCGAGCGACAGACTGAGCAGCATGACCACGCCGGTCGCCAGAATGAAGCCGGCGGGCGAGCCGAGCTGCATGATCGCGACGAAGCGCGTCTCCCAGCCTTTGGGCGCGTTCTCCACCACCAGCAGCGCCGCCCCGCCCCATTCGCCGCCCAGGCCGAAGCCCTGACAGAAGCGCAGCAGGCAGAGCAGGGCCGGCGCCGGCCAGCCGATCATGGCATAGGAAGGGACGAAAGCGATCGCCAGAGTCGCGCCGCCCATCAGCAGCAGCGAGGCCACCAGCGTCGACTTGCGCCCCACCCGATCGCCGAAATGCCCGAAAGCGATCGCGCCGATCGGGCGGGCGAGGAAAGCGATGCCGAAGCTCATGAAGGCGAAAAGCGTCTGCGCCGCGGGCGATGAGGCCGGGAAGAACAGCGGTCCGAAGACCAGCGCGGCGGCCGTGCCGTAAAGGAAGAAATCGTAATATTCCACCGCCGTCCCCGCCGCCGAAGCGATCAGGATGCGGGTATTGTCGCGCAGTGGCTGCATTGCGGTTCGCCCCTCCCCCCGACAGCGGCGCGATCCGGCCGCCGTCCGGCGCCTTCATGCGCGGGACGGCCGCGCCGATCAAGCGTGCGCATGGCGCTGGAGCCGTCTGGAGCAAGATGCGTGATTTTGTGTATCACCCATCTTGCCCCAGGTTTTTGTTGTCGCATCGTTTTTTGCGCAAAACCGGTTCCCGCTTTTGCGCACGATGCTCTATTCCCGTGTCCCGCGCCGGGCCGGGACGATGCGCTTTCCCACAGGCGCGCTTTCTGCGAATAGGCCGGGCAGAATGGTCCGGTTTCCATCCCTTTTCCGGCGGTCCCTTTTCCGGTGGCCCCTCATTTGGCGGCTTGCCGGCTGCGTCGGCCCGGCGCTGCTGGCAGCGCTGCCGGGCACGCCTGCCCTCGCGCGCGACAGCCTCGGCATGTTTTCGGCCTGGGGCGCTTTCCGCGATCCCCTGGTGCCGCGCTGCTATGCGATCGCCATGGCCGAGCCGGACGCCGGGCGGCGCGACTATCAGCCCTATGCCGCGGTGGGCATCTGGCCCCGGCGCGGTGTGCGGGGGCAGGTGCATTTCCGCCTCGCGCGCAGGCTTACCGCAGGCGCCGGGATCACGCTTGCCATCGGCAGCGAACGCTTCCGGCTGACTGGCGGCGGAGGCGATGCCTGGGCGGCCGACCGGCGCATGGATGCCGCGATCGTCGCCGCGATGCGTTCCGCGCCGCGGATGACCGTCTTTGCGCGCGACAGCGCGGGCCGGGGCTTCTCCGGCACCTGGCTGCTGGCAGGCGCGGCAACCGCGATGGATGCGGCGGCAATCGGCTGCGCGCGGTGGCGCTAGAAATCCGCCGCTGGCGGGGCTGGAGCAATTTCTCGTTGCCGCATCGTTTTTGCGCAAAAGCGGTTCCCACTTTTGCGCACGATGCTCTATATGCGCCGCTCCCATGGCTGATACGAACTTGCCGGCTTCCGGCCCGATGCAGATTCCCGGGCATATCGACCCGCTTCCCGTCGCGCGCGCGATCACCCCGCGCGCGGACGGCCGCACCGATCTGATCGGCCTGCCCAGGCAGGATATCGCCGCGCTGTTCGCGCAGGCCGGGCTCGATGCCAGGGCGGCGAAGCTGCGCGCCAAGCAGGTGTTCCACTGGCTCTACCACCGCGGCGTCACCGGGTTCGAGGCGATGACCGACATCGTCAGGCCGATGCGCCCCTGGCTTGCCGAACGCTTCGTCATCGGTCGGCCCGAAGTGGTCGAGGCGCAGCTTTCCGTCGACGGCACGCGCAAGTGGCTGCTGCGCACCGCCGACGGCCACGATTTCGAAATGGTCTTCATCCCCGATGCGGACCGCGGCACGCTGTGCGTGTCGAGCCAGGTCGGCTGCACGCTCAACTGCCGTTTCTGCCATACCGGCACGATGCGCCTGGTGCGCAACCTGACGCCGGGCGAGATCGTCGGCCAGGTCATGCTGGCGCGCGATTCCCTTGGCGAATGGCCCAAGGGTGCCAATGACACTCGCCTTGCCACGATGGCGGGGCTGGATGATGACGAAGATGCAGGCTCCTATTCCGCCGACGGCCGCCTGCTGACCAACATCGTCATGATGGGCATGGGCGAGCCGCTCTATAATTTCGACAATGTCCGCGATGCGCTGAAGCTCGTCATGGACGGTGACGGGCTGGCCCTGTCGAAACGGCGCATCACGCTTTCGACCAGCGGCGTCGTGCCGATGATGGCGCGCTGCGGCGAGGAGATCGGGGTGAACCTTGCCGTCTCGCTTCATGCCGTGACCGGGGACGTGCGCGACGAGATCGTACCGATCAACCGCAAGTTCGGCATCGGGCAACTGCTGCAAGCCTGCGCCGACTATCCGGGCGCGTCGAACGCGCGGCGCATCACCTTCGAATATGTGATGCTCAAGGACAAGAACGACAGCGACGAGGACGCGCGCGAGCTGGTGCGCCTGCTCAGGCACTACAAGCTGCCCGCCAAGGTGAACCTGATCCCGTTCAACCCCTGGCCCGGCGCGCCCTATGAGTGCTCAACCCCGGAACGCATCCGGCGCTTTTCCGACATCGTGTTTGAGGCGGGCATCAGCGCCCCGGTCCGCACCCCGCGCGGCCGCGACATCGACGCCGCCTGCGGCCAGTTGAAGACCGCGGCCGAGAAGAAAAGCCGCGCCGGGCGCGAGCGGCTTGCCGCCGGGGATGAGGCCGCGCCGGGCTGAACGGCGGCCGGCGCCGTTTTTTCTGTTTCCCGCACGTCCCGGCTGTGCTTGGCTGAACCCATGTCTCCAGCAGTTCTCGTTACCGGCGGCGCCCGGCGAATCGGTGCGACGCTTGCCCGCAGTTTCGGCGCGGCCGGCTGGCATGT
>JAITWR010000174.1 GCA_031285165.1 Novosphingobium sp. | reverse complement strand
CGCGCTGATCCAGGGCCTCGACGATTACCTTCGCGAAGAAACCGGCCTGCCGGTCAGCATCGCCGAGGATCCGCTTTCCTGCGTTGCGCTGGGAACAGGCCGGGCGATGGAAGACCCGGTCTATCGCGGCGTGTTGATGACGGCTTAAATCCCAAGAAGGAGGGCAGCGCTTCATGGCGCCGTCAGCCAACCGGCGCTCCGGTTATTCCCGCAGAGCGCAGTATGGTATGTTTTTCGGCTATATCGCCGGGATTCTCGGCGCGCTTGTCGGTGCCGGTCTGCTGATCGTATCGATTGTCAATCCCGGCGCCTTTTCAGCGCTGCGCGGTGCCGCAGCCGATGCCGCCTCGCCCGGCGGCGAAGCGGTGGCCGAAGGCCGCGCCGCGGGCAGGAGCTTCTACGAAGTCGTGCGCGGCTATATCCTTGCCGGCAGCCACAACGCCAGGCTCGAGCGCGAACTTGCCGTCGCCAAAACAAAGCTGGCCGAAGCGCAGGCCATCGCGGAAGAGAACCGCCGGCTCAAGGCACTGCTCGATCTCGCGCAGGAAGAACCGAAGCCGGTCGCGGTGACGCAACTGGTCGCATCGACCGGATCGAGCACGCGCCGCCTTGCAACCATATCGGCAGGGCGGAAACGCGGCGTGGCTGTCGGCATGCCGGTCCGTTCGCCGCTCGGCCTGGTCGGGCGCGTTCTTGAGGTCGGCGGCCTGACGTCGCGCGTGCTGCTGGTGACAGATACCGAAAGCGTCGTTCCCGTCCGCCGCGCCGCCGATGGCATACCGGCCTTTGCACAAGGCCGCGGGGACGGACGGTTGCAGTTGCGGCTGATCAACCTCGGCCACAATCCACTCAAGGTCGGCGACGTTTTCGTCACTTCGGGTTCAGGCGGGCTCTACCGGCCCAACACTGCGCTCGCCGTAGTGACAGGCGTAACCCGCGACGGCGCCGTCGCGCGCGTGCTCAGTGATCCGGCCGCGACCGAATTCGTCACGGTCGAACCGGCCTGGACGCCGCCTGCGGAAGCCCAGGCGCTCGCCCCGCCGCAGAGCCGCAAGCCGTGAAGGCTTTCCGCCTGCCGCCGACCCTTGCCGGGCTTTTCCGCCGCCGGAGCATCAACCGCGCGCCCTCGCCGCTGCTCGCGCGCAGCGTGCCGTGGATCTCGGTGATGCTGGCCTCGCTGCTGCCCGCCTGGCTGTTCATCGCTTCCACGCCCTATGTTCCGCCCTTCGGCTTTCTCGCACTGGTAGCCTGGCGACAATTGCGGCCCGGCCTGATGCCGGTCTGGGCCGGCCTGCCGCTGGGGTTCTTCGATGATCTCTACAGCGGTCAGCCCATGGGCAGCGCCATTATGCTCTGGTCGGTGACGATGATCGTGCTCGACGTGATCGAAGCCCGCTTTCCCTGGCGCAGTTTCGCCCTGGAATGGCTGATCGCGACAGCGCTGATCCTGATTTACATCCTGGTCTGCCTGGGAACGGCCAATCTCGCCGGCGCCGCCGCTCCGATCGGTGTGCTGATGCCGCAAGCCCTCGTCTCGGTGCTGCTCTATCCGATCGCCGGCCGGATCGTCGCCGCGCTCGATCGCTTCCGCCTGATCCCGATCATGGATATCGGCGAATGAACTGGAAGGCGATCTGGAAGACACGGCCGACCAGCCCGGCGCTGCTGCGCAACAGCTTCGAACGCCGTGCCGTCGTGCTGGGCGCCGTCCAGGGCGGGTTCGGCCTGCTGCTGGCGGCACGGCTCGGCTACCTGGCGATTGCGCAGAATGCCAAGTACGAGCTGAAAGCGGAAAGCAACCGCGTCAACCTGACGCTGATCCCGCCGCGGCGCGGCTGGATTCTCGACCGCCACGGCACGGCGCTGGCCTCGAACAAGGCCGACTTCCGCGTCGATATCATTCCCGAGCGCATGGCCGATGCCGATGCAACGCTGCAAGTGCTCGG
Source organism: Novosphingobium sp. (assembly GCA_031285165.1). Classification (GTDB taxonomy): domain Bacteria; phylum Pseudomonadota; class Alphaproteobacteria; order Sphingomonadales; family Sphingomonadaceae; genus Novosphingobium. The sequence continues at coordinate 2,793 of JAITWR010000174.1, read as the reverse complement.
CCGGTTGCTCGACCTGACCGCGATCGACATTCAGGATCTCAGGGACAAGATCGACAAAGCGCGCCGTTTTCAGCCGGTCGAAGTCGCCTCGGGCATCACTGCGGAACAGTACGCCGCCGTCAGCGTGCGCCTGCCGGACCTGCCAGGGGTCATTCCCCAACGCGGCTTCTCGCGCTTCTACCCGACCGGGCCTTCGGTTGCTCACCTGATCGGCTATGTCGGGTCCGCTTCGGCCGAGGACTATGAGCGCGAGCGCAATCCGCTGCTCGTCACACCGGGTTTCAAGACCGGCAAGGACGGGCTCGAGAAGCATTACGAACCGCTGCTGCGCGGCATTCCCGGCGCACGCCGCGTCGAAGTGACCGCCAGCGGCAAGATCGTGCGCGATCTCGACACGCGCGAGGACGTTCAGGGCAAGACGCTTGCGCTCACCATCGACAGCGCGCTCCAGGATTATGCGGCACGTCGCATCGGCCTCGAATCAGGTGCTGTGGTCGTCGTCGACTGCATGACCGGCGCCATCCTCGCACTCGCCTCCATGCCGGCGTTCGATCCCAACAGTTTTGTCGACGGGATCGGCCGCGTGGAATGGAAAATGCTCAACGGGGATGATCATATCCCCTTGTTGAACAAGGCGGTGCGTGGCCTCTATCCGCCGGGCTCGACCATGAAGCCGATGGCGGGCCTGGCCTTGCAGATACACGGCGTTTCCCCCGATGAACGGGTCATGTGCCCCGGCGGCTATCGGCTCGGCAGCCGTTTCTTCCGATGCGATGCGGTGCATGGCTCGATCGACATGCGCGGCGCGATCGAGCACAGTTGCAACACGTATTTCTGGAGCATGGCGCATCGCGTCGGTTACGATGCGATTGCGCCGGTTGCCCGCACGCTCGGGCTCGGACAGGAATTCGATCTTCCGGGCACGGCACAGCGCTATGGCACCATTCCCGACGCTGCCTGGAAAATGCGTCGCTACCGTCAGGCATGGAGCGCGTCGGATTCGCTCAACGCGTCGATCGGGCAGGGCTATGTATCGGTCTCCCCGTTGCAGCTTGCGGTGATGACCTCGCGCATTGCTTCGGGACGCAACCTTCAGCCATCCCTGATACTCGGGCACGAGAAACCTCCGGGACCGGCTCTGCCGTTCACGCCCGAACAGCTCGCAGTCGCACACGACGGCATGTTTCGCGTCGTCAACGGTTCGGGCACCGGAGCCGGAAGCAGGATCGATATCAATGGCGTCCGCATGGCGGGAAAGACTGGCACTGCACAAGTGCGCGCGCTGGTCAGCCGGGGCCATTTCGGGGACTGGAAATCGCGCGATCACTCGCTTTTCATCTGCTACGCGCCGACGGACACCCCGCGATACGCCATGGCCGTGGTGATCGAACATGGCACGTTCGGCGCCCGCGCAGCCGCGCCGATCGCCAGGGATGTCATGACCTTCCTGTTCGATCCGACAAAAGCCTGGGACACGCTGCTGGGGTTGGAAAAGGGATGGGGAGGCACCCCGATGGAACGCATGGCCGCCAAGTATAAGGCCTATGCCGCGCAGTACGGCACCACGGCCCCCAAAGTCGACAGCGACGCAGCCGTCGACCCTGCCCCATGATCGCCTCGATCGTTCCCGAACCTGTCGCGCGGCAGCCCTGGCGGGTGATCCTGCCGCTGCTGATGCTGAACATATTCGGCAGTTCGGTTCTCTATTCCGCCGCCGGCGGCCGCATGTGGCCCTGGGCGATGATCCACATGATCCAGTTCCTCGCGTTCCTGGGCATGGCCGTGGTCATGGCACGCATCCCGCGCGAATGGTTCAAGCGTGCGGCCTATCCGCTCTATTTCGTGATTCTCGTGCTGCTGGTGCTGGTCGAGATGCTCGGCGCGATCGGCGGCGGCAGCCAGCGCTGGCTCAATCTCGGCTTCATGACATTGCAGCCCTCGGAACTGATGAAGCCCGCGATCGTGCTGGTGCTCGCGCGGTTCTTCGACAACCTGCCGGCGCCGGTGACCGCCAGTTGGCGCGGGCTCGCGCCCGCCGCCGGCCTCATCGCGATGCCTGCGGCCTTCGTCATCCTCCAGCCCGACCTTGGAACCGCGCTCGCCATCTGCTTCGGCGGCTTCGTCGTCGTGTTCCTGGCCGGACTGCCGCTGCGCTGGTTCGTCGCCGGCGGTCTTGCCGGCATGATCGCCACGCCGCTCGCCTACTTCTTCGGATTGCACGACTACCAGCGCAGGCGCGTGACGATCTTCCTGGACCCGGAAAGCGATCCGCTTGGTTCGGGCTATCACATCACCCAGTCCAAGATCGCGATCGGCTCGGGCGGGATTTTCGGCAAGGGCTTCGGCAACGGCTCGCAGAGCCATCTTGAGTATCTGCCCGAATCGCATACCGATTTCGTTTTCGCCACCATGGCCGAGGAATGGGGGATGCTCGGCGGGCTGTTCGTGCTTGCGATCTTCGCCATCATATTCAGTTGGGGCCTCGGCATCGCCCGCAAGGCGCCCGACCGCTTCTCGCAACTGCTCGCGGCCGGAATGGTATCGACGATATTCTTCTATATGGCGATCAACATGATGATGGTCATGGGCCTCGCCCCGGTAGTCGGCATCCCCCTGCCGTTCATGAGCCACGGCGGTTCGTCGATGATGACCAACATGATCTGCGTGGGAACGCTGATGGCGATCGACCGCTGGCGGATGCGCCCATCGGGATTGTCGTAAAATTTCAAAAAGGCCCCCTTCCCCTCCGCGACGCAGCCGCTATAGGAAGCGCTCCCGACGAGTCGGGAACAG
>JAITWR010000125.1 GCA_031285165.1 Novosphingobium sp. | reverse complement strand
CGGACCTATCGAATACCGGCTGTCCATGCTGGGCGGGGTTTACAGCTTTTCCAGCGCCGGGATCAGTTGGTCGAAGTGATCGATCACCGCTGCGGCGCCCAGTTCGTTTGCCGACAGGTCGTTGAAGCCGAAGCTGACGGCGATGCAGGGCAGCCCGGCCGCCCGCGCCGCGTCCGTGTCGAATGTGGTGTCGCCGACGAAAGCGGCGCGCCCTCCCTGTCCTCGTCGCCGAATCATCTCTGCAAGCATGTCGGGCCTGGGCTTGCTGCGTCCCGGTCCCAGCGTGTCGCCGCCGATGATCGTATAGAAGCGGTCCGCCAGCCCCAGCGCGTCGAGCAGCTTCACCGCCAGCCGCTCGAACTTGTTGGTCGCCACGGCCAGCCCGACGCCGCGCTCCGCCAGCGCGTCGAGCATTGCCGCACCGCCGGGAAAGAGCCGTGTGTGAACGGCGATGTTGTCTTCGTAGAAACGCAGCAGTTCCTGGTGCAGCCGCGACAAACCGTTCTCGGGGATGCCCCCGGTGATGGTCAGCGCGCGTTCCAGCATCAGTCTGGCGCCACCGCCGATCAGCCCGCGCATCTCGCTTGCGGGCACCGGCAGGCGGCCGACCGATGCCAGCGCATGATTGACCGCCGCAGCGAGATCCTCATGCGTATCGAGCAGCGTGCCGTCGAGGTCGAAACCGACGATCTGGAAAGGAAATCGGGTCATGGCCCCGGCCGATGCCGCGCCCTTCTGGAAACCGCAAGGATTTGCTGGCATGTCGCCTGCCATGGCTGCTTCCGATACCCCGCTCGCTATCGTCGTCCTCGCCGCCGGCAAGGGCACCCGCATGAAAAGCGATCTGCACAAGGTGCTGCACCCGGTCGCCGGCCGGCCAATGATCGAGCATCTGCTGGCCAGCGCCGCCGAACTCGGCGCCGGGCGTCAGGTGGTCGTCGCCGGCCACGGGCGCGACCAGCTCGAAACGGCGCTGGGCCGCCGTGCGGCGATCGCGGTGCAGGAGCCGCAACTCGGCACCGCGCATGCCGTGCTTCAGGCGCGTGAGGCGCTGGCGGGCTTTTCGGGCGACGTGCTGGTGCTCTATGCCGACGTGCCCTTCGTCCGCGCGGAAACGATGCGTGCGATGCTCGACCGGCTGCACGCCCCCGATTCGCCCGCCGTCGTGGTGCTGGGCTTCGAGCCGCCCGAAACGCTGCGATACGGCCGTATCATCGCCAGCGACGGCCGCATTGTCCGAATGGTCGAGCACAAGGACGCCAGCGACGAGGAACGCGCCTGCCGGCTGTGCAATTCGGGGCTGCTGGCGGCGCGCTCGGAAGTGCTTTTCGCGCTGCTCGACCGCGTCGGCAATGCCAATGCCCAGGGCGAATACTACCTGCCCGACATCGTCAACATCGCCGTCGCCGACGGCGAAACCTGCGCCGTCATAGTCACCGGCGATCCCGACGAGGTTGCCGGCATCAACAGCCGCGCCGAACTGGCCGAGGCCGAGGCGCGCTGGCAGCAGCGCCGGCGCCGGCAGGCGATGGACGACGGCGTCACGCTGATCGCGCCCGAAACCGTCTGGTTCGCCTGGGACACCGAACTGGGCCGCGACGTGACAATTGAGCCCAACGTCTGTTTCGGCCCCGGCGTGAAAGTGGCCGACAATGTCACCATTCACGCTTTCTGCCACATCGCGGGCGCCACCCTTGCCAACCATGTCGAGGTCGGCCCCTATGCCCGCCTGCGCCCCGGCGCGGTGCTGGAAGAACAGTCGAAGATCGGCAATTTCGTCGAGATGAAGCAGGCGGTGCTGGGCAGGGGCGCCAAGGCCAGCCATCTCACTTATCTGGGCGATGCCGAAGTCGGCGCCGGGGCCAATATCGGCGCGGGCACGATCACTTGCAACTACGACGGCTATTTCAAGTACAGGACGGTGATCGGCGAGCGCGCCTTCATCGGCTCGAACAGCGCGCTGATCGCGCCCGTGCGCATCGGCGCCGACGCCATCGTCGCCGCGGGCAGCGCCGTCTCACGCGATGTCGCCGACGGCGAACTGCGCCTCGTTCGCGCCGAGCAACTGGTCAAGCCCGGCTGGGCCGATCGCTTCCACGACGCGATGAAGAAAAAGAAGACGGAAGGGAAGAAGGGCTAGCTTCCGGGCGTTCCCGTAGCCTTCTTGCGCGCGATGTACTCCAACTCGGTCCGCACACCGGCATTGTCCGGATCGAATTGCTGCGACAGGTGGAACATGCGCTCGGCTTCATCGAGATCGCCAAGCTCGATTTTGGTATAGCCCATGCCCCGCAGCGATCGCGCCGTGATCCTGGCATCCGGGCTTTTGGGATCCTGATCGGAGATCGCATAAGCCCGCGCAAAAAGGCCGTAGGAACGGTGCCACTCGCGCCGGCCCTTCCACAGCTCGGCATATTCATTGAGGTAGTGGGCTCTGGTCGGCGCCATGGCGACCGCACGCGCCAGCGCCGCTTCGGCTTCGATGGAGCGGTTGAGATCGACAAGCGCATAGCCCTTGAGGAACAACGCCTCGCACCAGCCCGGACCGATAATGGTCACCTTGCCGCCCTTGTGCAACATCGCCGACAGCGAGATGTTGGCGGCATCTGCCATATCCCGCGCGCATAACACGGCCTTGCCGCGGTAAGCCGTTTCGTAAGCCGCGATGACCTTGTCGATGATCCCGATGGCTTGCGCCTGCCGACTTCCGCTGATCAAATCCACAGCCGCTGTCAATTCCTCACGATGGGCGTCTTCCAGCGAGATCGTGTTTTCGGATGCAACTGCCGGTGCAGCAATGCAGCAAACGCCTGCCGCAAACGCCCATGCCCTGATCATAGCCTCTCTCCCAAGCCTGTCGGAATGTTTATACAACGCCGGGAACGGATCAAGCGGCTTGACCTGATATCACGACATGATATCAGTATATCCATGGCCCGCATTCTCGCCGATATCCCCGACGAAGACATCGACAAGCTCGACGCGCTGGCCGCCAGGAGCAAGCGTTCACGCGCGGCGGCGATCCGTGAGGCGGTGAAGCTGTATCTGGTCCAGCATGCGGACAATAACGACTGGATCGCGCGCTGGGCCGGCCTGTGGGCCGACCGCGACGACATTCCCGACGGCGTGGAGTACCAGCAGGCGATGCGCGAAGAGCGCCGACCCTACGAAGACGTCTGATCCGTGGTCAATCCCTTCTTCGACACGAATATCGTGATCGACTGGCTCAAACGGAAACCGCAAGCGATGGCGGAACTGGCGCGTTATAAGCGTCACAGGATGAGCCGCATCGTGTGGACGGAAGTGCTGGCCGGCGAATCCCTCGACGCGCGCGACACCGTTTGCCAGGCGCTCGGCAATTTCGAGATCGTCGAACTGGACGCCTGCATTGCCGAGGCTGCGGCCGATATCCGTTATCACTCTCGCATGAAGCTGCTGGATGCCTATATCCTTGCCACCGCGCAGGTGAACGGGGCCATTCTCATCACCCGCAACACCAGGGATTTCCCGGCGGCCATGCCGGGCATCCGTGTCCCTTACATTCTCTAGCGAAAGCCCTATCCCCATGTGCGGCATCATCGGCATCGTCGGCAAGGAAGAAGTCGCGGACCGGCTGGTCGACGGCCTTCGGCGCATGGAATACCGTGGCTATGACAGCGCCGGCATCTGCACGGTGTGCGACGGCCGGCTGATCCGCCGCCGCGCCCAGGGCAAGCTCGCGAATCTGGTGCGCGAGTTGGCGCGCGATCCGGCGCCCGGCACGGTCGGCATCGCCCATACCCGCTGGGCGACGCACGGTGCGCCGACCGCCGCCAACGCGCACCCCCACGCCACCGACGAACTGGCCCTCGTCCACAACGGCATCATCGAGAATTTCCGCCAGCTCAAGAACATGCTGACCGCGCGCGGCCGCAGGTTCGAGAGCGATACCGACAGCGAAGTCGTCGCGCATCTCATTTCCGAGCAGGTCGAGGCCGGCGCCTCGCCCGAGGAAGCGGTCAGGGCCGCCCTGCCCCAGCTTCGCGGCGCCTTCGCGCTCGCCATCGCCTTCCGCCGCTTCCCCGACATGCTGATCGGTGCCCGCCTCGGTTCGCCGCTGGTGATCGGCCATGGTGAGGACGAGACCTATCTCGGCTCGGACGCGCTGGCGCTTGCCCCGCTGACCCAGAAGATCAGCTATCTTGAGGAAGGCGACTGGGTCGTCGTCACCCGCGACGGCGCGCGGATTCGCGACAGGGACGGCAATCCGGTAACGCGCGAGGTCACCGTTTCGGGCGCCTCGGCGGTGCAGATCGAGAAGGGCAATTACCGCCACTTCATGCAGAAGGAAATCTTCGAGCAGCCGACCGTCGTTGCCCAGACGCTGCGCAGCTATATCCGCCAGGTCGATCAGAGCGTGGCGCTGCCGCAGATGGATTTCGATCTGTCACGGATCGAGCGTGTCACCATCGTCGCCTGCGGCACTTCCTATTACGCGGGCATGGTGGCGAAATACTGGTTCGAGACGTTCGCCCGGCTGCCGGTCGACATCGATGTCGCCAGCGAGTTCCGTTACCGCGACCCGGTGCTGGAGCCGGGCGGTCTCGCGCTGTTCATCTCGCAATCGGGCGAGACGGCCGACACGCTCGCCGCGCTGCGCCACTGCAAGGCGGCGGGACAGACCATCGCCGCGGTCGTCAACGTGCCCACCAGCTCGATGGCGCGCGAAGCGGACCTGCTGCTGCCGACGCATGCCGGGCCGGAAATCGGTGTCGCCTCGACCAAGGCTTTCACTTGCCAGCTCGCGGTGCTCGCCGCTCTTGCCGCGCATCTCGCGGTCAGGCGCGGCCGCATGGACCGCGTCGAGGAAGCCGATCTCGTCGCACAACTGATCGAGACGCCCGCCTGCCTCAATGCCGCGCTTGCCTGCGACGAGCGGATCGCGGCCATGGCCCATCTCATCGCCCCGGCGCGCGACGTGCTTTACCTCGGCCGCGGCCCGGACTATCCGCTGGCTCTGGAAGGGGCACTGAAACTCAAGGAAATCAGCTATATCCATGCCGAGGGTTATGCCTCGGGCGAGATGAAGCACGGCCCCATTGCGCTGATCGACGAAGCAGTGCCGGTGATCGTCCTCGCCCCTTCCGGTCCGCTGTTCGAGAAAACCGTCAGCAACATGCAGGAAGTCCGCGCGCGCGGCGGCAAGATCGTGCTGATCTCCGATGCGGAGGGCCTCGCCGAAGCCGGTGAAGGTTGCCTCGCAACGATCGCGATGCCGCGCGTACACCCGCTGATCGCGCCGCTCGTCTATGCCGTGCCGGTGCAACTGCTCGCTTACCACGTCGCCTGCGTGAAAGGCACCGACGTCGACCAGCCGCGCAACCTGGCGAAAAGCGTGACGGTGGAATAGCGCCCCGGAAGCGCCGGGCTAGGCGCCGACCAGCCCCCGTAGCGCGCTTTCGAACAGCGCGCGGCCGTCGGAGCCGCCTTGTGCCTGTTCGATCATCCGCTCGGGGTGCGGCATCATGCCCAGCACGTTGCCGGCCTCGTTGAGCACGCCCGCGATGTCGCGCGCCGAACCGTTGACCGCCTCGGCATAGCGGAATGCCACCCGCCCTTCGCCTTCGAGGTGGTCGAGCGTCGCCTCATCGGCGAAGTAGTTGCCGTCGTGGTGCGCCACGGGCATGCGGATGCGCCGGCCCCCGGCATAACCCGAAGTGAACAGCGACCGCGTATTCCCGACCGTCAGCGCCACATCGCGGCAGACGAAGCGGATGCCCGCATTGCGCATCAGTGCGCCGGGAAGCAAGCCGGCCTCGGTCAGAATCTGGAAGCCGTTGCAGACGCCGAGCACCGGCACGCCGCGTCCGGCCGCCGCGACCACCGCGCGCATGATCGGGCTGCGCGCGGCCATTGCACCCGAGCGCAGGTAATCGCCGTAGGAAAAGCCGCCGGGCAGGGCGATGAAGTCCAGACGCTCGGGCAATTCGGCATCGCCGTGCCAGACGCGGAACGGCGCCTCGCCCGAAACGGCTTCCAGCGCAACCGCCATGTCGCGGTCGCAATTGGAACCGGGGAACGTGACGACGGCGCAGCGCAGGCCGTTCATGCCGCGACCCTTTCGATGCGATAGTTCTCGATCACCATGTTGGCGAGCAGCTTGCGGCACATATCGTCGAGCCGGGCATCGGTGACCGTCTCGTCGACTTCCAGTTCGATCAGCCTGCCGGCGCGCACGTCGCTGACGCCCGAAAAACCCAGCCCTTCCAGCGAATGCCGGATCGCGCGGCCTTGCGGATCGAGCACGCCGTTCTTGAGGCTGACATAGACGCGGACTTTCATCGCAGAGCCTTTCGCGGGGTTTGCAGGGGATTCGTCTGCGCGCCTATGGCCCCTGCGGCCGCAAGGGGCAAGCAGTGCGGGAACCGGATCGGCATAGCTGACAGGCATGGAAGCGGGCCGGCACCGCCGAAGGGGCCGCTGCGGAGCGCAGGCTGCTTTCCTCCTCTGTCGCGGCGATATGGCAACCTTCTAATCCTCGACCAGCTTCAGTAGCCGCCGTTCGAGCGGGGACAGTACGCCTGTCAGTTCATGACCGCGCTTGAGTACCTGGCCCGCCTCGCCGAACAGCGTCCACATGCCCTGCCTGGTCCGCAGCGCCGGGCGCTTCTCGATGCGCGCCTGCGGGCGTTCGGCGGCGCGGCGGAAGGCGCAGAAGCTGGCCGCATCGCGTGTGAAATCCATCGCATAGTCGCGCCACTGGCCTGCCGTGACCATGCGGCCGTAGAGATCGAGGATGCGTTGCAGTTCGAGCCGGTCGAAGCCGATCTGAAGCCTGGGAAAAGCGATGACGGCGGCGCCGGTTCCGCCCGGTGCCCCGCTTGCCGCCATTCCCGGTCAGCTCCGCGTCTGCTTGCGCGGAACGGGCGGCGTCGGCGTGTCTCCGGCGCTACGCTCCGACATCAGTTCCGCAAGCTGCGCGCGCAGCAGCGCGACCTGGGCCTCCAGATCCTCGATCCTCTGGTTGCCGGGCTCGCAAGGCTCCTTGCAGGGCGTGCCGTAAGGCATGAATTCCTTGGCCCAGGTTTCCGCCTTGAGCAGAGTCGAGCGTGCCTTGACGCCAACCATCGTCGCCCCTTCGGGCACGTCCTCGGTCACTACCGCGTTGGCGCCGATGCGCGCGCGCTGGCCGACCGTGATCGGCCCGAGAATCTGCGCGCCCGAGCCGATGATGACATTGTCTTCCAGCGTCGGATGACGCTTGCCGCCGATGCCGTTGGCGGGATTGGTGCCGCCCAGGGTGACGCACGGATAGATCGTCACGTTGTCACCGATCTCGCAAGTCTCGCCGATCGTGCTGAAACCATGTTCGAGGAACAGGTGCCTGCCGATTCGCGCGCCCGGATGAATGTCGAAACCCGTCAGGAAGCGCGACAGGTGATTGACCGCGCGCGCGAGGAAGAACAGCCGCGCGTTGAACAGGCGATGGGCGATGCGATGCCAGCCCATCGCCCACAGGCCGGGATAGAGCAGCACTTCCCAGCGTGAGCGCGGTGCAGGATCGCGCGCGACAATCGAGTCCAGATAGTCCGTAAGCCTTTTGAACATCGTCCTTCCTGTCGCACCAGACGCCATTCAACGCAAGCGCGGCGGGCTGTCCGCCCCGGCTTCCTCCAGCGCATCGCGCCAGATCGCCATGGTCGGCGCCTGCTTGCGTTCCAGGCCCAGCCGATCGATCGCGGCAACCAGCCGTTCCACGCCCATGTGGCTACGCTCGCAGCGCGGAACAAGGTAGGCGGCTGCGCTTTCGTCCAGCACCAGCCCGCGCGCCTCGGCATGGAGCGCGATGAGATCGGCCAGCATGGCATCGTCGGGCGCGCCGATTTCCAGCCGCAGCGCCGCCCCGAGCCGCGATGCGAGATCGGGCAGCGCGATCTTCCACGCCCCCTCGGACACATTGCTCACCAGCAGCAGGGGCCTGCCGCTTTCCTGCGCGCGGTTCCAGCGATGGAACAGTTCGTTCTCGTCCGCGCGCTCGGCGTCATCCACCGCCTCGCCGGTGCCTCGTTCGGCGAACCAGCGCGCCAGGAGCGACTTGCCCGAGCGCGGCGGGCCGAACAGGATCGCAGTGCGGAAAGGCCATGCTACGGCGCGGGCGAAGGCATCGAGCACCGCCTCGTTGGCATTGCCGACCACGATCCGCGATGGGCCCGCGCCCATTCCGGGCGCGAGCGGGAGAGCGATCTGCGACATGGCTTCCGGGCCTTCAGCGCCTTATGCTCAAGGCGTTGCTGCCGACCGTGACCTGCCAGCCGCGCGCCCGCAAGGCCGCGGCAAGTTCTTCGAGACCGCCGGCCGAAGTGACACGCATGACCGAAGTGCCGCCGATGGCGATGCTCGTCGTTGCCGCGCCCTGCACTCCGGCCGCGCCGCGCACCGAAGCGAGCCCTGCATCGACCGCTGCCGCATCCGGCGTGGCGAACTGCACGGTAAAGGCCGATGCCCTGGCCGCCGGTGTCTGCGTTGCAGGCACCGCGGCGCCGGGCTTGAGCACCGTCTCGGCGATGGCGGTCCCTTCCGGGTTTTCTTTCGCCGCCTGTGCCTCGATCGTCGCCAGCGCGGCGTAGAACCGGCTCTGATCGGCCACCAGCGTCGGGTCGGACCGCAGCAGCCCCCGGCTGAACGCATCGGCATAGATCCGGTCGATCCGCGCCAGCGCCTGACCGAGCATCTGCGGCACGCCGCGATCGTCCTTCGCGGTCAGGGTAAAGCTGTCGAGATAGGTATTGTCGGGGCCATAGCGCGCGGTGAAGGTGCCCTTGACCGGGCCGCCCGGCCATTCGCGTTCCAGCCGCGCGATGGGAATGAGAACGTCCGCCGCATCGAACTGGTCGAGAACGCCGCGCCACCACAGACGGCTGCGCCGGCTTGCCTGGCCGGCATTGAGAATCAGCGATTCGCCGCCAGCACCGACCGGGCGGACATAGTCGATCGGGCTTCTTCCGGTCTGGAAATCAGCCCAGGCCTTCTGCCAGGCGCCGCGCACCTCGAAAACCTGTGCGGTGCCGCCCGAATAGAGGATCGGCAGCACCAGCAGCGGCACCGAGCGGACACCCGGCCCGCCGCTCTCACCGCCGCCGAGGAACTGGTTGGCCTTGCTGCGGTCGAAGATCACGCCGAGCCGCGCGACATAGCGCCGCGGCCCGATCTGCTCGCGCTCGATGACCACGGCCGACACCATGGCATCGATCCGGTCGTCGCTCATCTGCGGGCCTTTGGCCTGTTCCCAGGCCTTGCGCTGTGCTTCGCGCCAGCCGTTCGCACGCGCCTCGTCGGCGTTCTTGCCGGTGGTATTGACCTCGATCCCGCTCACCTGAATGTCGGTCGAGGTGGCCAGCGGAGCGATGCCGCGGTCGCCCTCGATCTGCGCGATCAGCCGGGCCGGGCCGGCCACGGCAAGCGCCAGCCCGAGCGCCGCGGCCAGCCCCGGCATCAGCCGGGCCGGGGGGCCGGGACGGCAAGCCCGCAGGCGTTGAGTCAGGGTTCGGGCGAGAGTCGAATGAAGCATCGGGGAAAACCGTGTGCCTTTTGCCCAAACGATCATGGAAATCCAAGCGCGAAAACGATAGGCGGATCGGGATGTCCGAAGACAAGCCCTACAGCTACGAACAGGCTGGCGTCTCGATCGCCGCCGGCAACGCTCTGGTCAAGGCGATCGCGCCGCTGGCGAAATCGACCGCGCGGCCTGGCGCCGACGCGGAACTCGGCGGTTTCGGCGGCTTTTTCGATCCCAGAGCGGCGGGCTACAAAGACCCGCTGCTGGTCGCCGCCAACGATGGTGTCGGCACCAAGGTCAAACTTGCCATCGACCACGGCCGGCACGATGGAATCGGCATCGACCTCGTCGCCATGTGCGTCAACGATCTTATCGTCCAGGGTGCCGAGCCGCTGTTCTTCCTCGACTATTTCGCCACGGGCAAGCTCGACAGCGGCATTGCCGAGCGCGTCGTCGCCTCGATCGCCGAGGGCTGCCGCCAGGCCGGCTGCGCGCTGATCGGCGGCGAGACGGCGGAAATGCCGGGCATGTATGCCGCGGGCGACTATGATCTGGCCGGCTTCTGCGTCGGCGCGGTGGAGCGCGGCGAGCAGCTCACCGGCGATCGGGTCGCGGCCGGGGACTGCCTGATCGGCCTGGCCTCGTCGGGCGTGCATTCGAACGGCTATTCGCTGGTGCGGCGCCTGGCGGCGGACAAGGGCTGGAAGCCGGATCGCCCGGCCCTGTTCGATCCCGACCGGCTGCTGATCGACCACCTGATCGAACCGACGCGCATCTATGTGAAGAGCTTGCTGCCGCTGATTCGGCCCGAAAACGGGAAAAGCGGGCGCATCAAGGCGCTGGCGCATATCACCGGCGGCGGTTTGCTGGAAAATATCCCGCGCGTGCTGCCCGCAGGCCTCCATGCCCGAATCGACGCCGATTCGTGGGATCAGCCGCGGCTGATGGCCTTCCTTCAGGCGCAGGGCAATATCGAGCCGGAGGAAATGGCGCGCACGTTCAACTGCGGCATCGGCATGGTGCTGGCGGTTTCGCCGGACGATGCCGATGGCGTGATGGCCGACCTTGCCGCCGCGGGCGAAACCGTCCACGCGATCGGCGGGATCGCAGCGGGGGCGCGCGGCTGCACCGTCGGCGGCAGCGCCGGGACATGGTCCGCCCGCCAGCCGTGGAGCGCGACGTACAATGCGTGAACGCGCCCGGGTCGCCGTGCTGATTTCGGGCAGCGGCACCAACATGGCCGCGCTGCTCTATGCCAGCCGGGCCGAGGACTGCCCTTACGAGATCGTACTCGTCGCCAGCAACAACCCCGCAGCCGGCGGGCTGCAACTGGCCGAGGCGGAAGGCGTTCCCACCCATGTCCTGCCGCACAAGGGCATGGACCGCGGCGCGCATGACGAGGCGATGGATGCCGCGATCCGCAAAAGCGGCGCCGCCTATGTCGCACTCGCCGGCTACATGCGCATCCTGACGCCGGAATTCGTCGCGAAATGGGAAGGGCGGATGCTCAACATCCACCCCTCGCTGCTGCCCAGATACAAGGGGCTGCACACCCACGCCCAGGCGATCGCCAACGGCGACAGCCACGCCGGTTGCAGCGTCCATCTGGTGACATCGGAACTCGACGGCGGCCCGGTGCTCGGCCAGACGCCGGTTGCGGTGCTGCCGGGCGACACTGCCGAAATGCTTGGCCAGCGCGTGCTGATCGCCGAGCACCAGCTCTATTCGCGCATGCTGGCCAGGCTGGTCGGCCAGGCGACCGACCCCGGTTTCCTCGCCGGCCGGGTTCGCGTGCTGGCGCTGCAACTGCCCGAGGCGGACGAAGTCGCCTCGCACGGGATGCCCTGTTTCGGCATCGTCAGGGGCAGGAAGTTCGCCTATGTCGCGCAAGACCACCACGGCGACGGCAGGACCGCGCTGCTGGTGAAAATCAGTGGCCTCGACGAGCAGCTTCACCTGATCGAGCAGGACGGGGATCGCTATTACCGCCCTGCCTATTTCGGCGACGGCTGGATCGGCATCCGCCTGGACCTGGGCGACACTGACTGGGATGTCGTGTCCGCATGGCTCCGGCGCAGTTGGCGCGCGGCGGCACCCCGGCGCCTCACCGCGCTGATGGATGCGGCGGACGCGTTCTAGATCTGTCTAGATCTGCGCGTAGTCCACCACCGGGCGATCCTCGCGCGTGCCGCGATAGCGCTGCGTCGGATCGTTGGGGTCGCCGGCTATGATCACATGATCCTCGTGTACCTCGAGCAGCGTGCCGACGAAGGGAAAGCCTTCGAGGCTGCCGGTCACGCGATAGCTGACGATATCGCCGGCCTTGAAAGTCGCGGGGTCGAAATTGAACTCGAAGGGGCAGGCTTCGCCTGCTTCGCCCATGCCTTGCATCGCTGGTCTCCTTTGCCGGGAAAATAGTGGCATCGGCTCATAAATGCAAAAGCCGCCGGATCGCTCCGGCGGCCCCGCAAACGGCTGAAGCCCGAATCAGCCGACGATTTCTTCGGGCTTGAAGAAGAAGCCGATCTCGATCCCGGCGTTTTCGTCGCTGTCGGAGCCATGGACCGAATTGGCCTCGATGCTCTCGGCGAAGCTCTTGCGGATCGTGCCCTCGGCGGCGTCCCCGGGGTTGGTCGCGCCCATGACATCACGGTTGCGCTTCACCGCGTCCTCGCCCTCGAGCACCTGCACGACGACCGGGCCGGAGATCATGAATGCAACGAGTTCGCCGAAGAACGGACGCTCCTTGTGGACGGCGTAGAAGCCTTCGGCCTGTTCGCGCGTCATGTGGATGCGCTTCGAGGCGACGACGCGCAGACCGGCTTCCTCAAGCATGGCGGTAACCGCGCCGGTCAGGTTGCGGCGGGTGGCGTCGGGCTTGATGATCGAAAAGGTGCGGGTAACCGCCATGACTCGGGTTCCTTGCGAAATGTATGACTGTCGTTGGAAAGTGGCGCGCCCCTAGCCGGGAAAATGCTGCACTGCAAGATCGGTGCCGGCGCCCCGCCGAAAGGCCCGCATTGTCAGGAGGCCGTCCGGCAGCCTAAGGCCCCTCGACCCACCTGCCGCCCTGCTGCTTCCAGAAGCGGCGCTCGACGCCCTCGCGCTGGCCCAGCATCCGCCAGCAATCGCGCGCGGCTTGCAGCGTTTCGTCGCCGAAGATGTAGAAAGTGCGTGCGAAAGCCGGATCGCCGTCGCGCCACACCCCGTCCACGATCGCAACGAAGCGCGCGCCGTTCGCAGGCTGCATCGCGGCGGACAGCAGGATCGGCTGGCGCGCGTCGTGCTCGCCGCCCGAGAAGCCGTGGGCAAGAAAGCTGCCAGCGATACGGCTCCACAGCTCGCGGCTGGCCAGGTCAAGCTGCTCCGCATTCGCCGACACCACCAGCAGCCGCTCACCGGCCTTGAGCGTGTTGCGCGCGATCAGCGGCAGCACGGCTTCGGCCGGGTCACGGCCAAGCTGATAGAAATCGACGCGCATCTTGTTCCCCTTCCGCCAGGTGTTCGGCCTATACGCTGCTCAAGAGGGTGAAGGCAGGCCGAGGTGGCCAGCGGCAAGCGGCGTGCCCGGTTCGGGACTGAAGTGGCGGACGATGGAGTCCTCCAGATATAATTGAATTATAATGATAATTTTTATATTATCGCGTTTCGTCATAAATATCGTCATTATCTTGTCGGCAATCCGACGTGGCCCTGCGCGAACTTTGGCGATCCCAGCATGGCCCTTCACAGAGACAGGGCGTGCGATCTCAACGCATCGACTGTTTCCGTAAGGCCCATCGCCTCCATATCCAGCAAAAGCAATTCGAAATATGTTAAAAATTACGGATACTCCTTTAATGAATTATGAAGAAAAATATGTAAAAGGAGCTCTGCCAAGATGTATTAGAGTTATATTATTAGTAAATTCGACTATGACAAAAAGAGATGTTAAACATATTTATTTAAAAGATGCTAAAAAATTAAGACCTGATATAGAAGATTTAAAGATGAGAAATATTGAAGAAAATAATTTAGTAATAGCGGTGGATGGTCCTGCTGGTGCTGGCAAGAGTACTGTAGCTAAAATAATTGCAAAAAAACTTAACATTAACTATATTGATACAGGGGCTATGTATAGAGCTATAACATATAAGTGTTTAATGTCAAAGATAGATATAAGCAATGAATTATTAG
>JAITWR010000064.1 GCA_031285165.1 Novosphingobium sp. | reverse complement strand
AGACTATCCGGCGGCACAGCGGGATTTCTGGAATCCCGTCGTGGCCCGCATCGGCAACTCCCTGAAAGTGGGCGACTGACCGGAATGGAGCGGGGCGCGGATAATCCGCACCGCTTCGCTCCCTTTCTGCGCGATCCCTCTGCCCCGCACCCGTCACTTCATCCCGCACCCGTCACCTCATCCTATACCCGTCATCTCATCCCACACCGTCACCCTGAACTTGTTTCAGGGTCCATCCCTCCGCCAACACCGCAGCGGCAGGTGCAAACTGCCCGATGGACCCTGAAACAAGTTCAGGGTGACGAGGAGGGAACGGGGTGCGGGGGAGTTCAGCGCCACGCCGGCCTGCGGACAACCGCCGCAACCTGCTTCTCCACGAGCCATATGCGCGCCAGCCTTCACGGCAGGGCACGCCTGGCCTATAGGGCCGGGTTCCCCATGACGGCCGCTGTGTCTTCCTTGTTCCGTGCCGAGCTGGGCGCGACGCTGCGGCTGGCCGGGCCGCTTGCGGCGGCGAACCTGCTGCAAACGGCGGTCTATGCGCTGGACGTGATCTTCGTCGCCCGGCTGGGGCAGGAGGCGCTTGCCGCCGCGAGTCTGGCGATGGCGATTTTCAGCCTGATCGGCTTCGGCTTCATCGGCCTCACCGGGGCGGTGGCGCCGCTGATCGCGGCCGAACTCGGCCGCAGGAGGCATGCCGTGCGCGAGATCCGCCGCTCGCTGCGCATGGCGCTGTGGCTGGCGGCGGCCTGCGGCCTGGCCGGCATGGGCCTGTGCCGGTTCGGCGAGCCGTTCATGCTGGCGACCGGGCAGAAGCCGGCGATTTCGGCGGCGGCCGGCCATTTCATCGCGGTGCTGTCGTTCTCGCTGGTGCCGATGCTGATCGGTAACGTGCTGCGCAGCCTGGTTGCGGCGATGGGCCGGCCGGTCTTTGCCATGGCGGTGACGGCGCTGGCCATCGTCGTCAACGCGCTGGGCAACTGGATTCTGGTGTTCGGCCACTGCGGCATGCCGGCGCTGGGCCTGACCGGGGCCGCGCTGGCGACGCTGCTGACCGCGATCACGACGATGTGCGCCTATGTGATCGCGATCGAAAGCGACCGGCGGCTGCGGCGCTATCGCCTGTTCGGCCGCTGGTGGCGGCCCGAATGGCGGCGGCTGGGCGAAATCGTCCGGCTCGGCGTGCCGATCGCGCTGACCGTGATTGCCGAGGGCGGGCTGTTCAGCAGCGCCGCTTTCCTGATGGGCCGGATCGGCGATGCGCAGCTTGCCGCGCATACCGTGGCGTTGCAGGTCGCGGCGTTCTTCTTCCAGGTGCCGTTCGGCGTCGGCCAGGCGGCGACGATCCGTGTCGGCTATCACTTCGGCGCGGGCAACGGCGCCGCGATCGGCCATGCCGGCCGGGCGGCGTTTGCGATCGGGCTTGCTTTCGCCGGCGTTTCGGCCGGTGCCATGCTGTTTCTCCCGCACCTGATCATCGGCGCCTATGTCGACGTTGCCGCACCGGCCAACACCGCCATGGTGGCCTTCGCCGTGCACTATCTTGCGGTGGCCGCGGCTTTCCAGTTGTTCGACGGGGCGCAGGCGGTGGCCGCGGGCGCGCTGCGGGGTTTGCAGGATACGCGCGTGCCGATGATCATCGCGATCGGCAGCTATTGGCTGGCGGGTTTCGGCACCGCCGTCGCGCTGGGCTTTGCCACGCGCCTGGAAGGTGTCGGCATATGGATCGGCCTGGCAGTCGGGCTCGTCGTCGCCGCCGCGCTGCTGATCCGGCGCTGGCACGGGCGCGGGTCGCTGGGGCTGCTGCCGGCCGCGCGCACCCGATGACCGGCTGCCGGTGAGCGATTGCAAGTTTTTTGCAGCGTGCCCGCTTGACGGCCCGCGACGGCCGACCCATATCCGCGCCGCTGGCACTCTCGGAGTGAGAGTGCCAAGGCCCCCCGGATGCACAGGCCGGGTTCACGGGCCGGGTTAACAGGAAGAGGGAGATTCCCATGAGTTTTCGTCCACTGCACGACCGCGTGCTGGTGCGCCGCGTCGAAGCCGAGGAAAAGACCGCCGGCGGCATTATCATTCCCGACAGCGCCAAGGAAAAGCCGGCCGAGGGCGAGATCGTCGCCGTCGGGTCGGGTGCCCGTTCGGAAGACGGCAAAGTGACGCCGCTCGATGTCAAGGCGGGGGACCGCGTGCTGTTCGGCAAATGGTCGGGCACCGAGGTCAAGGTCAACGGTGAAGACCTGCTGATCATGAAGGAAAGCGACATTCTGGGTATCATCGGCTGACGCCGATGGGGCTCGGCATCATCGCCTGAGCCTTCCATCCCCCAACGAAATTAGAAGGAATTACCAATGGCTGCCAAGGACGTACGCTTTTCGCGCGATGCGCGCGAACGCATTCTCGCCGGCGTGGACACGCTGGCCAACGCGGTGAAGGTCACGCTCGGCCCCAAGGGCCGCAATGTCGTGATCGAAAAGAGCTTCGGCGCGCCGCGCATCACCAAGGACGGCGTTACCGTCGCCAAGGAAATCGAGCTTAAGGACAAGTTCGAGAACAGGGGCGCGCAGATGCTGCGCGAAGTCGCCAGCAAGGCCAATGATGCGGCCGGCGACGGCACCACCACCGCCACCGTTCTGGCCCAGGCGATCGTTCGCGAGGGCATGAAATCGGTCGCGGCCGGCACCAATCCGATGGATCTC